>CAYRBN010000048.1:0-11273 GCA_964422625.1 uncultured bacterium
AAGGATAAAGGATAAAGGATAAAGGATGAAGGATAAAGGATGAAGGGGAGACAGGTATCCTTTATCCTTGTTAACCCTGACACCTATTACCTGACACCTGTAACCTAACATGCCAGAGATAACCCGAATACTGAGGCCTCGTAAGAGGGAGAGACTTGATAAGTACTTAAAATCTGCGGGAATAGCACTTTCAAGAAGTAAGATTCAGAAATTGATAGAGAACGAAGCCATCTTAGTTGACGGGAAAAAAGCAAAAGCAAGCCATATCGTTCATAAAGGAGAAGAGATAAGGGTTCTATATAAAAAAAAGGGACCCTTTTCCCTAAAACCTGAGAATATTCCCTTTGATGTGGTATATGAGGACGACGACCTTATAGTGATAAATAAACCCCCTGGGTTAGTTACACATCCCGCACCAGGACATCCTTCTCTAACACTGCTTAATGCAGTCCTCTACCATTGCACACTTGCGGGAGGAGATAGAAGAAGACCCGGTGTCATCCATAGACTGGACAAAGATACATCCGGACTTATAGTATTTGCAAAGAGAGCAGAAGCGCATCTCTTCCTCTCAAAACAGATTGAGACAAGAGAGATGGCAAGAGGATATATTGCTCTTGCATGGGGAGATCTTGAACTTAAAGAGGGTATAATAGATGCCCCGCTCGGCAGATATACACTTGACAAGAAAAGGATGGCAGTCACCCCCCTCTCTTCAAGACAGGCTCGAACCTACTATAAAGTTATTGAGCGATACGGTGATATTACCTACCTCTCTCTCTCTCTTGAGACAGGACGAACGCATCAGATAAGAGTTCATCTTGAGCATATAGGTCATCCCATTGTTGGAGATCCTGCATACAAAGGAAGGAGAAGGTACCCTTATGTAGACTTGAATAGATTCACAAAAATCATGTCAATAATTAAGAGACAGTCCCTGCATGCAAGCACTCTCTCTTTTTATCACCCAACTAGTGGAGAGATCCTAAAATTGTCTGCCCCCATCCCAGACGATATAAAAAACCTCCTTCTATTCCTTATCCCCACCCCCTCAACCTTATAATATCTATAAACCCAGAATATGCGTTAGCCACAGAATTTAATAGAAAAACACAGAAATAGATTAAATCTATGAAAAATCTATTTTTACCTTTTGGGTGAAGAATAGACATGTTAGATTATAACACAAAGGAGGCAAAAGTCAATAAATACCTTTGGGTTATGTGTTTTTTTATTCTTCTAGGAGTAAACTTAACGCATAATTTGGGATAATCTTAAAGGTGCGGGGGTTCATCTGTGTGATACCTATTAGGATGAAGAGTCCGCTTAAAAGGAGGATTAAATACTGGTGTATGAGCGCCTCTATGTCCCCATTTGCCACTCCTGTAAGTATGCCTTCTGTTCTTCTGTAAGCTCGTCTATCTTTCTTCCCAGGCTTTCAAGTTTCAGCCTGGCAATCTCTCTATCTATATTCTCCGGCAAGCAGTGAACAGAGAGGGAGAGGCTGTTATCTATTAGATACTCTGCCGCGAGTGACTGGTTTGCAAATGACATATCCATAACACCAGGGGGATGCCCTTCTGCACAGGACAGATTGACAAGTCTGCCCTCTGCAAGTAGATATATCTTTCTTCCGTCTTTCATCAGATACTCATTCACGAGATTTCTCACCTCTTTCACTTCCACTGCCATCTCAGAAAGTGCCTTTCTGTTTATCTCAACATCAAAATGACCTGAGTTTGCAATTATTATACCATCTTTTGCAAGATTGAAGTTGCGAACATCCATCACATTTATATCACCGGTTGCAGTAACTACAATATCTGCAGATTTTACCGCCTCAATAGCAGGCATTACCGAGAATCCATCCATCAATGCCTCAATTGCCTTTATAGGGTCAACCTCACATACTATCACCTGTGCCCCGAGACCCTTTGCCCTCATCGCAATTCCCTTCCCACACCATCCATATCCGCATACACAGAATGTGCTTCCAGCTATGAGTCTATTGGTTGCCCTTATTATTCCATCTATTGTTGACTGTCCTGTCCCATACCTATTATCAAATAGATGTTTGGTTTGGGAGTCATTGACTGCAATAACAGGATATTTGAGTGCTCCATCTTTTGCCATACTTTTTAATCTGATAACCCCTGTTGTAGTCTCCTCTGTCCCCCCTATAACTTCTGGAATCATCTCCTTTCTCTCTCTATGGAGAGTTGAGACAAGGTCTGCACCATCGTCCATTGTGATATGAGGGGAAATATCGAGACAGGAGTTCATATGCTTATAGTATGTGTCCCTGTCCTCACCATTTATTGCAAATACACCAATACCATAATCCATAACAAGTGATGCTGCTACATCATCCTGTGTAGATAGTGGATTTGAGGCACAGAGCCTCAGTTCTGCTCCACCTGCGGTCAGTGTTCTTGCAAGACTTGCAGTCTCTGTTGTCACATGGAGACAGGCTGATATCTTCCTACCTTTAAGAGGTAGTTCTCTCTTAAATCTTTCCCTTATAAGTGAGAGGACAGGCATATTTCGTTCTGCCCATTCTATTCTTCTTTTACCCTCTTTGCAGAGACCAGCATCTCTTATATCATACTCCATTATACCTCCGTGTCGCTTCGCTCCATTGCAAAATGAAAACTGTAAAATGTAAAATGCAAAAATCAACACTCACTACTCAATCATGTGTAGGGGTAACCCTTGCGGTTACCATTTTTGGGTAGGGGCAAGCCCTTGCTCCTACTCTAAATCCTCCATAAGTATCTCCACTGCTCTTGTTAGCTGCTCATCAGAGAGCTGCCCTGGTAGATTGTGAACAAGGTAGTCCGGGATCGCACCACTTCCCTCCAGATTCATACCATCGGTTATCCTGAACCATCCTCTCCCGGGAACGGTAAACCTCATTCCATCTTTAAGCATTTTCGTTCTTGTGCTGATTACAGAACCGACGGTTCGGTTGCCAACGAGATTACCTATCTCGAGAGTCTTATATGCATGGGCAAATATCTCAGCATTACTTACAGTATTCTCATTTATCAATACTATGGATGGTTTTGTCCAGACATAGTAGGGAAGTCTCTCGGATATTGGATAACCAGGCTCATCATCTCTTCTCACCGTATAGGAATGAACTCTTGTATCAAGCATAGCCAAAAGATGATCCGCAATCCATCCACCCGAATTGTCCCTCACATCAATAACAAGCCCATCTTTCCCGAGCCCTCGTCTGTAGATCTCCTGCTGAAATTTATCTATAGATGCCCACCCCATATGTGGTATATGAATATAGCCCAGAACTCCACGAGAGAGCTCTTCTATTAGACTTCTTCTGCTATCCACCCATTCGTCATACAGAAGTTTATTGAGATGAGATATATCAGTGGGTCTTATCCAGACATCTCTCTCTCTCTTATCCCGAACCCGTAGTCTTATAAGCTTATCTACTTTACCCTGTAACATCTTATATATATTATCATCTCCGATATCTATCCCATCAATACTCAGTATAATATCTCCATTATGTAGCCTGCTCTCCTCTCTCCATCCCGGGGAGTTTTTTATCACCCTCGCTACTCTAAGCCCATCTCCTTCATAATCAGGGTCCCATACCACCCCTAATATACCTGTAGGAATGGGTAAGGTTTCCCGGGGCTTGAATATACTGAGATGCGATGAGTTGAGCTCACCAAGCATAAGCCTTATCACATTTCTGAACTCATAGGGATGTCTCATCTTGACTGCCTGCTCTCTATATTTATGATACATATTCTCCCAGTCAACACCATGAAAGTTCTCATCATAAAACTCGTTTTTCAGTGTCCACCACACCTCATCAAAGATCTGTCCCCTCTCAGATCTTATACATATCCTCTCTCTTATATCAAAATTTATCCCTTCACTCCCTTTACCATCAATACCTATTTTCCGTATCCTGCCCAAAGAAAGATAGTAGATATTATTATCTTCTACTATTATCTGTGTAGGTTTCATACCTCCCCTGGTCAGAGGTGTCAGTTCTCCGTTCTCTTTTTTTAGAATATAGAGGTCTGATTCGCCTGTATGGTCACTTCTGAATATGAATCTCTCATTATCCGGGCAGATAGCGAATAGAATAGCATCTCCTGGCAGATCTGTTCCTCTTCTTATCCTTTCATCTATATCATCAAAGTCTATTGTCACAGAGATAATAGTATCTTCATCTTTAAGGGCTTTCTCCCTCCTCCAATCCGCTTCTGTTTTTCGGTCATCCTCCTCTCTAAGATATACCCACCATACATCATAGTCACCCTCTCTCTTTCCAGAAAAGGCAAGAAATCTTCCATTATTTGACCAGATAGGAAAGATATCGTGCATTGGGTGTTTTGAGATGTTGAATGGCTTCCCATTATCAACATTGACTACGTATATATTGTCTACATAGTCTCTTCTTCCCCTGTATGCAATCCATCTACTGTCAGGAGACCATGCATATTCAGGCACTGCCCATTCCTCTACCAGCAACCTCTCTCTTCTGGTATTTAGATCATATATTACCAGATTTCCTCTACCTCTTATAAATGCCAGCAGCTTCCCACAGGGAGAGAGCTTTGGACTATGTTCATCAAGTGGGGTTGATATTACTCTCTCTTCTTCTAATTTCAGAGAGAGAGCAAGATTTGGGATATGTTCATCCCCACTCTCAATTTTAGATATATCATAGTTGCCATCGCTATTTGATGCGAAATATAAGAGATCGCCCTCCTCACTAAGTTCAATATCTATCTTTCTGCCTCCGCAGATTGTCACCCTCCTTGCGCTCCCGCCCTCAGTATCTCCTATATATATATCTCCTCTAATGACAAAACTGACTACACCCGAGGAGATTGCAAACTCGGTTATATCTTTAGACTGGGTAATCCAGACATCCTCCTGTCCCTCATCTATCACCTCTACATCAAGTTCTCTTACCCTGAGTGTATGGGTATCAAGTATATATACACCAAAACCCTTTTCAAACACAATCTTTCTACCCATTCCACCTATTGCAGGGTTTCTCACACCATCATTCTTAAAAGATGTCAGTTGCCCTATATTGCCTGTTGACATGGAGTATCTGTAAATATTGGAGGTTCCATCCCGATCAGAGAGAAAATAGAGGGTGTCCTTGCCTGACCACATTGGATGACCATCGTTATAGTCCTCTCCAAAGAGAAGATAGAGACTATCTCCCTCGGATATCCATATATTGCTTGACGCAGACCCCCTGTATCCCTTTCTCCACCAGGAGTAAGTTCCCCTTGTAAATGCTATTGTTCCATTCTTTGAGATGTCAATATCAGATACAATAAATTCTAAGAGGGGTTTTGGGGTGCCTCCTGATAATTCTACTATGTATGGAATAGTGCCACGATGAGTCAGCTCTCTTCGTGATCTGAAGACTATTTTTTGTTCGTTCCATCCGAGCAGTATATCATCCCCTGTCCAATATGTGAGCTGTGTAAGAGAGCCATCATCAAGAGATAGAAGATGAACATCAAAGTTGTGGTTTCTATCAGAGTTGAAGGCAATATATCTACCATCAGGCGACCAGTCCGGGTTAAAATTATATCCCCTTGCTGTAAGTCTTGTTGCCCTTCCACCAGTATCTGGCACAACCCATATATCCCCCTCATAAGAGAAGGCAATCTTTTTGCCATCGGGTGAGATAGAAGGTGTTCTCAAGAATAACTCCGCACCAGAAGAGAGGTTGGTAAAAAGAAGTATAAAAAGTGGGATAACAATTCTTTTCATAGTATTTTTTTTAGTGGTGTCAGGAGTTACGAAGACGGTATGAAATCCTACCACATTAACTCTACGTTACCTGTTGCCTTACAATAATGCATAACCGAACTTACACTGCAACCTTCTTTGGAATATCGTATTCTACAGGTAAGATATTCTGCAAATCTATACACTTTGAGGTATCAAGAATTTCGATACCTACAACCTTCTCATCTTTGCCTATATCCAATACGATATTGTCAGGAACTCGCCTGTTCATAACTTCTTGTCTTCTACTATAGAATCGGATATAGAGAAGGTCCGTCTTATGATCATAATGAATGTTCATTGTTATCCATCCTCCCACTTTCTGTTATGTATAATCCCAGATTATGCATTAACCGCAGAGGACTCAGAGATCGCAGAGTTTTTATCTTCTTATTTTCTATCTCTCTCTGCGCTCTCTGCGGTTTATTCATAAAATTGACACAACCAACTTTTAGGGGGTTTTTCTTTCTCACGAGCTCATCCGACCTTCTTTTCTAATCTTCTTAATCTCTCATATATCTCCGGCAGACGCATAAGCAGGCTGTATGCCTTTCTTGACCTCTTGTGTTCTTGTGCAGGATAGCCAGACACCTCTTCTCCATCTCTTATAGATTTTGTTACACCCGATTGACCACCTATTCGGACATTGTTTCCTATTATAAGGTGCTCACCTATGCCTGCTTGTCCTGCTATGATAACATTATGCCCTATCTCTGTTGAGCCTGAAATCCCAACCTGGGCAACAATCACAGAATTCTCGCCAATCAGCACATTATGGGCTATATGAACAAGGTTATCTATCTTGGTCCCTCTACCTATTATTGTGTTTCCAAATGTTGCACGGTCTATTGTAGTATTTGCACCAATCTCTACATCGTTCTCTATTATGACACCACCATGAGATGGGATCTTCACCCTCTCACCTGCCTTTTCTATATACCCGAAGCCATCTGCGCCTATCACAGAGCCAGAATGTATCACAACCCTATCTTTTATCTTCACGCCATCACGAATAATTACCCCGGGATATATTGAACAATCATCCCCAACAGAAGAACCTTCTCCCAAATATACCTGTGAGTATAGTATAGTCCCTTTACCTACACGGCAGTTTTCAGATAGAACACAGAATGTTCCTATAGAGGCAGTCTTATCTATTACTGCGTTATTTGAAACGGATGCAGTGAACGATATACCAGCAGGAGGCGGGGTCTTCTTGTAGAACAGATTCGCAAGTTTTATAACTGCAAGGTTGGGCTGTTCTACAAAAAGGAGGGTCTTTGTTGTCTTAACTTTGGTATCCCTTGAGACTATGATACAGGCTGCGGATGTTTTAGATAAGTATTTTTCGTATTTTGGATGGGATATATAGGTTATATCACCCTCTTTTGCACTCTCAATCCTTGCAATCCCGGTAATATCGCACTCAGCATCTCCCATTAGTCTACCAGAAAGGATGTCTGCTATTTCTTGAAGTTTCATCCCCCCCCCTCTATCAGTAAGCAGTAGGCAGTTATCAGTTATTTGTTATTAGTTATTAGGTTATTGCTCCCATACTCCCTACGCTCTACGCCCTACGCAATACTCCTTTATCCTTTCCCCTATTCTACACTAGCTCCCATATAAGGCAATATCTCTGCAACTATACCTGATACAAGACTTATGATGTCCTCCTCCCTTTCGCCGTCAGACTTTGCCTCATAGCTTTTTATCAGAGCCTCTTTTTCTACATCCAGAACATTCACGCGAACTATTATTATTTCGGCGGTTTTCTCAACCTCTCCACTCAAGATGTAATTTGCATCTGCAAGCCTTCCTACTGTTTTGATCTCATAATCAGTCAGTCTATCTTCACTGGTAGCTATATTGGCAAGTATAAAGGCATCTCTCATTTTTGCTGGTCGAACCTCTCTATATCCCTCCATCCCAATTATTGCAGCTCTTATCTTCTCCCTTATATTCGTTCCAAGTCCAAAATCCTGTGCCTCTTTATTCTTCTCTTTTAACCTCAGCACATAGAATTCAATTCCTTCAAACCCAGCGAAGACCACTTCTTCTTCCTCATCTATATATTCTCTGTTCAGCTCATCCAGTATTATCTGGGTCAGATCAATCTCCATAGGTGCATATACCACCCCCATAGCTGCGATATCAAATATCATTGTATATCCGGCTTCTTCCCCAAGCTCTCTGATAATCTCGTTGACCTTATCAATAAATGGTTGCATTACATCCCTCTGTCTTGTCTCTGCCTCTCCACCAGGGCCCCATATTCGCTGAATAAATTCCTGGTATTCCATCTGTTTTTCTCCTATCTCAGCCCTTCTCTCCTCCCTTGCCCTCTCGGATAGTATGACGAACTGGCTTTCGAATTCCTGCACCATCCCTTCTAATTCCTGCCGTAGTTTTAATGCCTCTGTCTCCCACCCTCGCAATGAGATGTTAAGGTTCTCTGTAATCTCCATGTTTCCTCTATATCCTTCCAGCAAGCGATGGGAATCTATATAGCCTATCTTAATCTCCGCAGATAATAGAATAGGTATAAAGAGCAGTGTTATTCCCCATCTTTTTGACATAATCCCCCCTTGTTTAGAGCAAATTCCAAATCTCAAGCACCAAATAACAAACAATTTCCAAATCCAAATATCTAAATAGCAAACTTGTTTTGAATACTCTAAACAGCCTCCAGGTGTCAGGGTTAACAAGGATAAAGGAAAAAGGATAAAATGACCTGATAACCAAATAACTGATAACTGCTTACTCTCTACTCCTTACGCCCTACTCACTACTCACTACTCTCTACTACCACATATCTTGTCTCTCTTTTTAATGGCGAGAACGGTCTTCCACCACCCTCAAAGAACTTGGTAAAGAACTCTGCATACTGGAGCCTCAGCGTATGGACATAGGCACCCAAAACATTTATTGCTATACTGAATAGATGTCCGGCTATGAACACAATAGGAACAAGAATGAACTTTAACACAGGGATCTGTGACACTACCTCTACAAGGATATTTACTGCCATAGCAAGTCCCATTGTTACGAGCCCGAGTGCCATCAGTCTTGAATATGAGATTATATCGCCAATAGTTCCCATTATTCCCTGATACAGATTGAAAATCCCCTTCGCAATCTGTATAGGCAAGTTTCTTGACGGGACACCGGATAGAAAAACGACAAGTAGACTTGCTCCCGCAAGAGGGATGAGAAAAATGTTCTTTGCCCACTCAAGGGATGTAATATACCCGGTACCAACAAATAAAAATAGAGATATCCAGAATATATTCCATGAGAGCTTGCTAGCTACTGCCTCCAGGGGTCTTCTCTGTTTTAGCAGGGTTATAAATCCCACAAAAAAGCCTATCAGTATCTGAAATACCCCGATACTGAGTGCAAGAATGAAAAACTTGAGTGGCTCAGTCATAGGGTCAAAAAGCATGAATCTCTTCCTCATAGATGAAAACCAGGGAAATGTAGGCTGTAGTCTCTGAGGAAGGTCTCCAAACCATCCACCAAGTAGTGCGCCTATGACAATCGTTGCAAATGCCCCAAAGAGAAGAATTTTCAGCAGGCTTCTGTCTCCCTGTATCTTTTCCATAAAGAGAAAAGACCCAAGGGCAAATATCAGTCCATACATTGCATCCGAAAGACAGATAGCAAAGAAGAGTATAAAGAAAGGCATAATAAGGGGCGTGGGGTCTATCTCTCCCCGGTGTGGCATCCCATATAGCCTTATAAGCGCTTCAAAGGGTCTAACTCCCGAAGGGTTTTCAAATTCACAGGGAGGGGACTCTCCTTGTTTCGGTTTTATGGTCTCTATTGTTACAGTAGCAAATTCGTTTGACAGTTTTTTCAACCTCTTTCTATCACTTTTTTTAATCCAGCCTTCAATGAATACTGCACTGGATGTGACAAAACCCCGAGAGAACGCCTTCTCTCTCAGATGTGCATTATAATTTTCCTCATACAGAACGAATATTCTGTCCACATTTTCTGCAATATGAGCAACCTCCTCTTTTATCCGTTTCTCTTCTTTTTCAATCCTCAAAATCTTCTCTCTTAACTGCTTTATGATAGTAGAGGGTTTTCCAGTGAACCCCTCAAGCCTTATTGGTTCAAATCCAATATCTATCAGGAACTTTCTTGCATCATCCTCTCTATTAGTGCTGTAGGCGAATATAGAATAAGCTCCCTTTTTTCCCTCTGCTGTAACCTCTACCTCTAAAAATGGAGGAATTTCATCTAATACTTCAAGAGATTTCCTTGGAACAAATCCTGGCTCCAAGATAACCTGTTTGGTGCTCTTCAGTTTCTCAACTGGTATGTTCAAGGATTCCCAATGTGAGATTTCTTCAAGCTCTGTTTTGCATTGGGTCTTTTTTCTCTCTAATTCAGACTCTCTCCTCTCAAGTTCTCTCACTTTCAGGGATAGCTCTCCGTATTTTATAGAGCCTATGGTCTCTTGATAGACCTGTTTATCAATCACCCTTTTGTTCCCAAAAAGATTGTCAATAAGTGATTGTTTTGTGTAAGGGCGGAGATAGCTTATTGTCCTCTCAAGTGATGCGATCTTTGTTCCAATCTCTGTCTCCTCTACTGAGAGAGGAACTGTCTCACTCTCTTCCTTTATCTCCGAAATATGCAGGATAGACTCATCCTGAAGTCTTGAAAGAAATTTAGCCCTCTCTGTTTTGTGGAGAGCTATCCGCACCTTTTCTACTTTTGAGATAGACATTAGTTCTCGATGAAAAAATAGTGTAAGCTATGAATAAAACATAAGTAAGATTAAAAATCACAAATCCCAAGCACCAAATCTCAAATAAATCCCAAATTATAAATCACAAATTCAAAACTCACATGATAAGTAAATCACAAATTACAAATAACAAATTTCAATAACCAAAATTCCAATGTTCAAAACAGGTTTGGTATTTGGATATTTGGATTTAGATATTGTTTGTTATTTGGTGCTTGAGATTTGGGATTTATTTGTTATTTTTGGGTGATGTTCTCTATTATTAGTTCCTTTGCCTTTCCCAGACCTTTATTAAAACTTTTTTCTATATCTCTTTTTCTTGTTTCCATAGAACTTTCTAGTTCTTTTGAGGCAGTTTGGAATCTCGTCTCTGCTCTTTTTAGTGCCTTTTTCACCTTCTCTTTCTTCTCTTGTTCCATCTCAATCAGTATTTTTTGTATCTCCTCTTCTGTCTCTTTTCTAATAAGGACTGATTTTTCTTCTGCCTTATTTATCATTTCCTCTGCTCTCTTTTCTGTGGTTTTTATCTGTTGAATAAGACCCTCCATCTCCCCTCCTTGTTACTATATTATAACACCTAATACTTGATTTGTCAAGAAAAAAATCCGTTTTTAATTGTTTAATCCGTTTGTTGCATTTTTTTTGATTGCACAGGAAAGATTACGCTAACTAATATTAGCACACAGATTTTCACAGATAAAACTGATGGACACAA
>CAYRBN010000049.1:0-11223 GCA_964422625.1 uncultured bacterium
TAGTTAAGAGACCGCTAAATCTTCCTGTCCCGATTACCTCTAACTTGTAACCTGGATTCGTCGTGCCAATGCCAATATTGCCTGTTCTATTTTGAATATAAAAGACTGTTTCTTGCAGAGGAACTCCTGCCTCAACCTGGAAAGGAACTGTTATTCTATCAGTTGTTGTTACATGTAATTTTGCTGCTGGCGTTGTAGTCCCGATGCCGACGTTGTCCGAGCTTGTCGTGAGCCTGACCACAGTTCCATCATCTGTCCAGCTGCCACCTGATGCCGTTTGAACATCCAGTGGTACCCAGACCGTGCCAGTGTATCCTTCAAAATCTGTCCCGGTCCATCGTATAGTCCCGGGTATTCCTGCTATCACATCATCGCCAATCCTAATCTTGCCAGCAACATCCAATTTTTGCGCCGGCGTCATCGTGCCGATACCGACATTACCACCAGCCCCTGGGGTAAGAATTATATGTCCTGTCGACTTCTCCTTGCCAATTACCAGTCTTTCATCAGCAGTTCTCAGCTCCTCATCCTTTGCCACAACCCCTTGCCCTCTAACATCCAGGCTTTCCGCTCTAACTTCTGTCCCCTCTCTCCCTGTCTCCCCATCTCCCGGTCTTCTCTCCCCTGTGCTATGAGCCTCTGCATATGCCAAACTAGACTCTACACTCCTCCCTACAAACACTCCCAGAAGCCCTAAGAGAAAACCAACGAGGGCTACTAAAATAAGTCTGGTTCCACCCGCAGATACGGAACTTACGCTTCTATTCAACATCTTAACCTCCTTTTAAAAAAATCCGAAACAGGGTTCCTGACAGAGCCTACCCCTGCGAACTTGTCCCAGCGAAGGCGGGGAAGCAGGGGGTCAGGAATGCAAAATACAAATTTATTATGTTAACGCATTGGAGTGCAATAGCTTGTCTGGAATGCAGTACAGGCTGTGCAAAAATAACCCTGCGGACAACTCGCAGAGTCTGTAACCATAAGGGTTGTCCCTACATTGTAGGGACAGGGTTTATCCCTGTCCGCAGACCCCGTAAATTGACTTTTTGCACGACCTGAGTAGCTTGCTACTGCTTGCATTACCAAGGTAATGCACTCCAATCCCTGACAGCAGAAAAAAGAATATGCAGGGGCAGGGCTTGCCCCTGCCCATTAAGGACAAATTCTAAATTCTAATATCTAAATCCTAAACAATTTCAAAATCCTAAATTCCAATGTCCTAAACCTATCGTCCCTAATCATACTGGTTTTGAATTTTGTATTTTGGTCATTTGTATTTGTCTGCCCCGTTAGATAACTTCGTATCTAACGGGGTGAAGATTTCGGATTTAGAGTTTAGGATTTGCCCTTACATCAAGGGTTACCTCTACATTAGATGGGTAACCGCAAGGGTTACCCCTACTCTACGCCCTACGCCTTACGCCCTACTCACTACTCTCTGCACCACTGCTCCCAACCCTCTCAGTTTCTCCTCAAATCTCTCGTATCCCCTATCAATGTGGTAGACTCTATGCACCTCTGTTCTCCCTTCTGCAGCAAGCCCTGCAAGGACAAGCCCTGCCCCACACCTTATATCAGATGCCATAACCTCTGCTCCATCAATCTTTTCAACCCCTCTTATTACTATGGTTCTGTTCTCCACATCTATATCAGCTCCCATCCTCTGAATCTCAGCTATATGATTAAACCTATCCTCATACATCGTCTCTTCCACCAGACTGGTTCCCTCTGCAAGAGAAAGAAGGGAACATATCTGTGGTTGAAGGTCAGTTGGAAAACCAGGATAAGGAGATGTCTTTATCTGACAGTTAGATACTCTATTCTTATACTTTACATATATACCCAGAGCGTCTTTTTTTATCTCGGCGCCTATCTCTCTCAACTTCAGGATCTCTGCCCGGGAATGTTTTACTATTGCACCTCGCAAAAAGACATCTCCTGATGTTATTAATGTGGCAATCATAAAAGTGCCTGTCTCAAGATAGTCTGGTATAACAGTATATTCTATAGGATGGAGACTCTCTACACCCCTTACATAGAAGGTGCCATCAGAAAGTTCTATGGTTCCACCCATAGACACAAGAAAGTTCACCAGATCAATCACATGTGGCTCTGTAGCAGGATTGACAATTCTGGTCTCCCCATCTGCAAGGATGGATGCCATAAGAAGATTTTCGGTTGCAGTAACAGAACGTTCTGACAGATAAATCTCTGCCCCTTTTAATCCATTTCCCTTCGCGGAGATATACCCATGTTCTTCTATAACCTCTGCCCCAAGTGCTCTGAATCCGTTTATATGTTCATCTATTGGTCTTGGACCTATTGCACACCCTCCCGGTCTTGCAACTCTTACAGACCCATATCTGGCAATGAGCGGTCCTGCAACGAGAAACGACGCCCTCATCTTACGAACAAGCTCATAAGGTGCTTCTGGTCTGTTCACAGAGCTGGTGTTAATAACCAATGTATCTTGCTCCCATGAGACCTCTGCCCCTATGAACTGGATCACAGAGACCATTGCTTTCACATCCTTAAGTCGTGGAACATTATGGATAACAGATGTGCCTCTTGCAAGGAGTGTCGCTGCTATTATAGGAAGAGATGCATTTTTTGACCCTGAAATCTGCACCTCTCCTTTAAGTGCATAGCCACCGTTTATAATAAACTTATCCATTTTTGTTACCAACCGTTAAAACCACAAAGACACGAAGTCACAAAGAACACAAAAACTTGGTATATCTCTAACCTTGAACCCTTGAACTTGGTGTCCCTGCCCCGCACCTATACATAGGTGCGGGGTGAATGTCTTGGTGGTGAATCCAAGTTTGACCCTACCTAAACGCACATCCACAGTAAAGCTGTCTGTAGAAAGCATATTTCTTTGATAACTGAATGGTTCTCTTAAATCCGTCTTCTTTTTTGAAATCATAGGGAAGAAATGAGATATTCTGGTCTCTTGCAACCTCTTCTCCAATCTTTTTTATCTTATCAAAACACTTATGTGGACTGACTGAGAGCGTGCTTGTGAAGTATTCTATACCGCTCTTTTTTGCGGTGGCTGCGGTATCTTCTAATCTCAATCTATAGCAGACCTCACATCTGAGTCCTCCCTCAGCCTCATCTTCTAACCCCTTTATAGCCTCTAACCACTGAGATTCTTTACAAGATGAGGGCGTAGAGTATAATTCAAATCCCATCATTTCTTGTAATCTCATCACCTCTTTTAATCTTTTATTATATTCAGTAACAGGTTCTATATTTGGATTATAGAAATATCCCGTAACCGTGTAGCCATCCTTATGTAGTTTCTCTATACAACTACTTGCACATGGTGCACAGCATATATGAAGAAGAACCCTTTTCCAAAAACCCATAGCTTATTCCCCTCTCCTTGTCTCCTTGTCTCCCTATCTCCCACTCTCCCCATCCTGTCTATCTGCGTTCATCTGCGTCCTATAAATTATACAAGAAGTCTTTAAGAGGTGAGGTTGCAACCCCTATAACCGTATCTGCCCCTCCATAATAGACAAAGAGGGTATCATCAATAACAACTGCCCCGCAGGAGAATACAACATTCGCAACAACACCAGTACGCTCACATATTTCTGTAGGTTCAAGTATTGGTTCTTTATGCCTGTATATCACCTTGTTAGGATCTTCAAGGTCAAGAATGGCGTATCCCAGTCTATAAACCCAATTCTTATCCACCGCATGGTAGATAAATAACCATCCTTTATCTGTCTTTATAGGTGGACCACCTGCACCCATTTTGAAGTATTCCCATCCATTACCCTGGGGACTCATAAGTATATTATGGTCCCTCCAGTGAATAAGGTCATCTGATCTTGCAATCCATATATGAGGCGGGATACGGTGAATTATGATATACTCATCCTTTATCTTCTCAGGAAATAGAACACTGTTCTTGTTATCCACTCTATTAAATAGATAGACCCTCTCGTTCCATCTCCACCTCTTTGCAAGAAAATCCGAGACCTCTATACTGGTCATCGCTATTTGAATAGAGTCTAATTGCATCCCCGGAACCTTACCATAGGCAGTATATGTGACCATGAGCCTATCACCAAGCCTTGTAATTCTTGGGTCTTCACACCCATAGCAGTCTATCTCTCCCTCTGGAGAAAAGACAGGATAAGATAGTCTCTCATCTATATGAAACCCATCTTTTGAAGATGCATAACCGAATGTAGAGATCTCCTTCTCCTCATCCCTTGCACGATAAAGAAGATGCACCCTGCCATCAAGATAGATAGCACCTGTATTAAAGACCATTTTTGACTCCCAATGATGGGATTCAATTGGTGCAAGTATAGGATTGCCCTCGTATCTTTTCAACATATACCCCCCAGTAATAAAATTAAAAACAGTCGTAAGACGTGTTGCGCGTATGACGTAAGGCGTTAAGCGTAAGGCGTATTGCGTGAGGCGTAGGGACGTCTACAGGGTAAGGAGGAACTTTTCCGGGTGTTTCATCATGTTAAATAACATCCGACAAATGTGGTCGTAGTTTTCAGTAAGGTAATCATAGCGCTCTTTTTTAATATAACCATGTGCATTACTGAAATCCAACCATGTCTGAGTTTCATTGGCTTCTGTATAGCTATCACTTATTTTGCTAACAAAGTGGTTGCGATACATTCGCTTTCCCCAGGCTTCGGCAATATTGCTTGAAATAGAGCGTGAAGAACGGCGAATTTGATCAATCAAGGAATACTTCTCCTCTTTGGGAAAATCTCTTGTTTTTTCAAATATCTCAATAGCCATTCTGTAAGATAATTGATAAATGTCCAAATCTTTGTAACCTTTCAGATTAACCATCACCCCCCTCCCAACGCCCAACGCCCAACGCTCTACGCCCAACGCTCAACGCCTTACGCTCAACGCCTTACGCTCAACGCTGCCTGTGCAGCGCTCAAACGTGCCACCGGAACCCTATATGGCGAACAGCTCACATAGTCAAGCCCTATTTTCTCACAGAAGTTGATAGATTTAGGGTCGCCTCCGTGTTCTCCACATATTCCTATCTCAAGTTTTGGATCTCTCTTTTTCCCTTTCTCAAGACCCATCTTTATAAGAGCCCCTACACCTTCCTGGTCAAGGGTCTGGAATGGGTCATAGGAGAGAATACCTCTCTCTCTATAACTTTCAAGTATCTTTGCAACATCGTCCCTTGAAAAACCGAATGTAGTCTGGGTAAGGTCATTTGTGCCATAAGAGAAGAAGTCTGCTCTCTCTGCTATTCTGTCTGCTGTGAGTGCGGCCCTTGGAAGTTCAATCATCGTTCCTACCATATAGTCTATCTTTAACCCCTGTTCTTCCATCACCTTATCTGCAACCTCATCTACAACCTTTCTCTGATGTTCAAACTCCTCTGCCCCAGCAACAAGAGGGATCATCACCTCTGGTATCACCTTTCTGCCTTCCTTTGTGATATCACAGGCTGCCTCAAATATTGCCCTTGCCTGCATCTTGGTAATTTCAGGATATGTGATTCCAAGTCTGCATCCGCGATGTCCAAGCATTGGATTCAACTCTGATAGAGACTGGACCTTCTCTTTTATTACTGAGAGATGCACACCCATCTCCACAGCAAGTTCTTTCATTGCCTTCTCTTCCTTTGGTAGAAACTCATTAAGAGGTGGGTCAAGGGTTCTTATAATAACAGGAAGACCATCCATAACACGAAAAATTCCCTTAAAATCCTCCCTCTGCATCGGGAGAATTTTCGCAAGTGCCTTCTCCCTCTCTTCGGTAGTTTCTGCCATAATCATCTCTCTTACGGACTTTATCCTGTCTCCACCAAAAAACATATGTTCTGTTCTGCACAGTCCAATTCCCTCACACCCGAAATCCCTTGCAGTCTTTGCATCGTCTGGGGTATCTGCATTTGCCCTTATACCCAACCTCCTTATCCTGTCAGTAAAGGAGAGGAGTCTTCCAACCTCGCCTGTGAGTGAGGCTTTAATCTTTTTAACATCTCCCTGCATCAGGCGGCCTTTAGCCCCATCTATGGTGATTATATCACCTTCTCTGATGACAATCTTGCCCACTTTGAACAGTCTCTCTTTATAGTCCACATTGATAGATTCACATCCAACAACACAGGGTTTACCCATTCCTCTTGTAACGACTGCTGCATGTGATGTCATTCCTCCCCTCTGTGTCAGAATCCCTTCTGCAATGGCCATCCCCTTTATATCATCCGGAGATGTCTCTACTCTGACAAGTATGCATTTCTCGCCCTCTCTTTTAACCACATCCTCTGATGAGAATGCCACTTTGCCAGTTGCGGCCCCTGGAGAAGCAGGCAGTCCTTCTGCAATCACCTCCACCTCTGCATCAGGGTCTATCATTGGGTGTAGAAGAAGGTCTATATCCTCAGGTCTCACTCTCATAACCGCCTCTTTCTCTGTGATAAGCCCCTCCTCTACCATATCCACTGCTATTTTCACCCCAGCAGATGGTGTCCGTTTTCCACTCCTTGTCTGCAGGATAAATAATCTGCCATTTTCCATTGTAAATTCTATATCCTGCATATCCTGAAAGTGCTTTTCCAATTTCTCTCTAATAGCATAGAGCTCTCTATATGTAGAAGAAAAGGTCTCCTCCAGTGAGGAGAGGGGTGAACCGCTCTTTTCCTTTTCCATCCGGGATAGCGGGTGTGGGGTTCGTATTCCTGCTACCACATCCTCACCCTGTGCATTTGGAAGCCACTCCCCGTAAAAGGTGTTCTCGCCTGTTGCAGGGTTGCGTGTAAATGCAACTCCTGTCATAGATTCTCCTGCCATATTGCCAAATACCATAGCCTGTATATTGCAGGCAGTGCCCCAATCTCCTGAAATATTATTGAGCCTTCTGTATTCCTTTGCTCGCTCGTTGTTCCATGAGAGGAATACAGATTCTATAGCACCCAGGAGCTGATGAGTTGGATCCTCAGGGAACTCTTTATTCTCTCTTTCTATTATTTTTTCGTATAGAGAAATAAGTTCACAGAGGGCATTAGTGGACAATGCTGAATCAGAGTTCACCTTCTCTTTCTGTCTCATGCATGTAAGGGTAGATTCAAACTGTTCGTGTGGAATTCCAAGAACAACATTGGCATACATATGGACAAGTCTGCGATAACAATCATAGACAAACCTGCTATCCCCGGTATTTTTTATCAACCCATTTACTGTTTTTTTATTCATCCCTATATTTAAGATGCTGTCCATCATTCCTGGCATAGAGAACCTTGATCCAGAACGAACAGAGACAAGAAGTGGGTTGTCTCTATCACCAAAGCCCTTACCCATCACCTTCTCCAGCCTTTTTAGATTATTCTCTATCTCTTGCTTCAGCCCATCTGGAAAGCTATTCTTATGAGTGAAGTAATGGACGCAGGCATCTGTGGTTATGGTGAATCCTGGGGGAACCGGTATGCCAATTCTTGTCATCTCATGCAATCCAGCACCCTTGCCACCGAGTTCATCTCTCATCTCCTTACTACCCTCTCCAAAGAAATATATATACTTCATAATCCCCTCCCCATAATAAAGTTAGTAGACTATTAGGTCATTATACCACATCTCCTAAGAAAAGTCAAGAGTTTTTTGCCCTCTCTTGCACTATTCACTAATAATTTTTCTTGACGGATAGAAATTTAGTAGGGGGCTCTCTTAAAAGGTGATAGGTAGTTAGTTGGTTAGTTTGTTAGTTGGTCTTTACCGATTACTGATAACTGATTACCGATAACCTAATGTGGGAGGCATCTCCTGATGTGGGAGAGGGCAGATGCACGCTATCGCTCATTGCAAAATGCAAAGTGTAAATTGAAAAATGCAAAATAAAAGAGATACCTTAACCGCAGAGTTCGCTGAGAGAAAAAAATATCGGTCTCTGATTTCTCTGAGCGCTCTACGGTTAAAAAGATGGGATAATTTTGCAATTTGCATTCCTGATCTTGTCAGGAACAAGCTTTAATATTTTCATTTTTCATTGAGATTGATGTCTATGAGACCTTTCCCACAGGGCAAACGGACAACCACAAGGGTTGTCCCTACATTGTAGGGACAGGGCTTGTCCCTGTCCGCTCCCTCTTCTGACACCACAGTATTCGTATAGATTAGTGAAATTAGTGGATTTTTTCTTGACTTTTTTCTAAAGTTGATGTAAAATATCTCTAATGAGATGGTTTTTATATCTTGGTCTGATTCTTCCAGTCCATGCTTGGTCAGCCTTTGAACCTGTTGGGTTTGAAGGAACTATCCATGGGGTAAAGGGGATACATATCTCTCCCGCATCTATCTACGGTGGATATGGAGTTTGTGTAGACTATAATATCCCTTTTGGAATGTCCCAGCTCGGCATGCAGAGGATGGGCATAAGATTACCCTCTGGAATTGGCGCCTTTGGACTCAGAATATCAAACTTCGGCTCTGCTACCTATAGAGAGAACGAAATCTCATTTGGATATGCAAATAGTTATAGGGATGTGAGATTTGGTCTGTTTAATAAGATTCTATATATATCTACGAAAGACTATGGAAGCACTTATGCATTATCCTGGGATATTGGGATAATAACTTCTCTTGAGATAGGGGATATCTATCTTGTCATAAGAGATATTGCAAATCCCTCTATTGGCAAAGATAGGATAGGCAGTACACTTGTGGGAGGTATGTATCTATCCCCTTTAGACAGGTTTGATATGGATATCCGGATAACAAAACAGGAGAGATTTCCCTTAAGCACCAGGGTTATGGGAATATTCAGCATTGCAGAGTTTCTAAGACTGAAAGTGGGAGTGGATACATATCCAGCCTCGGTAATAGGAGGTCTCTCTCTCTCGGTTTCTGAACTTGGTGTAAGCTACATAACAACATTTCATCAGGTGCTTGGATTATCACATATAATCAGTGTATCCTTTGGAGAGGAGTTCTGAATATGGAGAAACAGGTATCAAGAAACAGCATATATAAAGGAAGGATTATAAATTTATTCAATGATGTAGTCCTGCTTGAGGATGGAACAGAGACTGAGAGGGAGGTTGTTGAACATAGGGGTGCAGTTGCCTGTCTTCCATTTATTAATAGGGAAGAGGTGTTACTGATAAAACAGTACAGGTACCCTGTCCAGAGAGAGGTATTTGAGATACCTGCTGGTATAATAGAATTAGGAGAAAAACCCGAGCTTACTGTGAGAAGGGAACTTCTGGAAGAAACAGGTTATTCATCAAACAATATAGATCATCTCTGCAGATTTTATACATCTCCAGGCTATTCAGATGAGATTATCTATCTATATTTTGCATACAATCTAAAAAAGGAGAAACCAAACAGAGATTACGATGAAAACATCACGGTTAAACTCCTGCCTCTTTGTAAATGTCTTGATATGATAAAAGAGGGCGAAATCTGCGATGCAAAGACTATAATAGCATTACTGGTAGCAAGCCTGCGGACAACCACAAGGGTTGTCCCTACATTGTAGGGACAGAGTTTGCCCCTGCCCAATAGGGTAACCGCAAGGGTTACCCCTACAATCTGCGTCCTAAAAAGAGGGCATTTTTCGCCGGACACTAAACAGTTCGTGTTAATAGCTGATAATGGTGTGGATAGGATAGCCCTTTAGCTTTTCTCTTCCCTTAAGTGCAAGAAGTTCTATAAGAAACGCGATACCTACCACCTCTCCTCCAAGTCTTTCAACAAGCTTACACATTGCCTGTGCAGTTCCACCTATTGCAAGGAGGTCATCAAAGATAAGAACCTTATCGCCCTTCTTTACTGCATCAATATGTATCTCAAATCTGTTTTCCCCATATTCAAGGCTATAGTCTTCTTTTATAGTCTTATATGGAAGTTTTCCATGTTTCCGGACCAGAACAACTCCTGCATCTAGAATATATCCCAATGCACCGCTGAATATAAATCCTCTTGCCTCAGCAGAAACAATCTTGTCTATCTCCATATCTTTACAGTAGTCTGCAAAGGTATCTATTGCCTTTCTCAAGGCATATCTATCTCCCAGAAGAGGTGTAATATCCCTGAACAGTATCCCCTCTTTAGGAAAGTCAGGAACATTTCGTATATATCTTTTTAGGTCATCCATTTTACCTCCATGTCATTTATTTGCTAAATCAACATATTTTTTCTCTTTACCAATTCCAATCCAATCCCTGCCAAGAGCTTTTGCAACGACTGCGGTTGTTCCGATTCCTGAAATGGATGCGAGGCTGGAAGTCTCACCTGTTCCATCTTAATCCAACTACCTGGATACTATAGTCTTGGTATCTACAATTCTATATCTTCTGCACGAAATGCGGGTCCATCCTTACATACATATTTATAACCCTTTTTTGTCTTAATGGCACAGGAGAGACAGACACCATATCCACACCCCATCCTTGCCTCAAGAGAGAGAATAGAGTTCACATTTTTTGTAGAGTAGAAATCTTTTATCTTCTTCAACATAGGGATTGGACCACAAGAAATCACGGTAGAACCTTCCAGGACATCGGGAAGATGGTCTGTAATAAGCCCTTTTTCCCCGATACTTCCATCTTCAGTTGTTACTATATCTACTGGAGAGCCCGTCTCCTCTTCTGGCAAGATAGCATCTCTATCCCTTGCCCCCATAATCAAGAATGCCTTTCTTTTCTTGTAAAGGAAATAGAGTGGTGCAACACCAATTCCGCCTGCTATAAGGTATAGTTTTTCATCTGCTATCAGAGATTCAAACGAATTACCAAGGGGACCAAGTATATTTAGCCTATCCCCTTTTTTGTAAGTAGAGAGTAACTCTGTTCCAGTTCCTCGTATATTATAGAGGATTGCAAATCTATCCTGAGCAGTCCAATGGACGCTCATAGGTCTTCTCAACAGGGGATAATATCCATCACCCACCCTTATGTTCACAAACTGCCCCGGGAGGGCATCTTTTGCTATTCCTTCCTCTTCCAAAATCATCCGGAAAATAAGAGGGATGATTCTTCTATTTTCTATAATCTTTGCAGTAGCCATCTTCTTCCCTTTTTTGCTTAATGTAGTAGCGTATCTTTAGATACGCAAAGTAGTAGCGTAGCTTCAGCTACGCAGAGTTATTGCGGAACTGAAGTTCCGCTACTACATTTTTGATGGCGGGTCTAAAGACATCGTCTTTACATTCTTAAAGTAGTAGCGTAGCTTTAGCTACGCAAAGTAGTAGCGTAGCTTTAGCTACGCA
>CAYRBN010000050.1:0-11154 GCA_964422625.1 uncultured bacterium
ATATGCGTTAGCCACAGATTACACAGATTTTCACAGATTGTATAAGAATCTTCAAAAATATGACTTTTCACCTTTTAGGTGAAGAACATATCTTGATCTGATTGTTGCAAATTCTTTACTGACTTGTCTTGTGATAATCTTGTGTAATCTCGTGGTTTTTTAACGCATAATCTGGGATAAAGAAACAAAAACTTGGTGTCCCTGCCCCGCACCTATGTATAGGTGCGGGGTGAATGTCTTGGTGGTGAATCCAGGCTTGGTTTAGCATATTCTTTTATATTATTTTTGACAGCACCACCATCTCATAGTTAAAAGATAAATATCTCTTTTCCTTATATATAGCTTATTTTTCTTGCACAAACATATAATAGTCCATAAGATTGCCCTTACAAAAATTCCACCTAATAATATTGATATAATAATCCTGCTTGCCAATTTTCCATTATGCTTTTCGCAAAATTTAACTTTGCTTTTGTGGAGTTCAATGAACATTTCTCTCTCTTTTTGTCTTGTGCTTTCTCCCCCATAGTGAATGATCTGTGCATCGGGATAGAAGTAATTTTTGAATCCTGCTTTCGTTGCTCTGTAACACCAATCTGTCTCTTCAGAATAGATGAAAAATCTCTCATCCAATAACCCGATCTGTTCAATCAGTCTCTGCTTGAACATAAGGAATGCCCCATTCACTACATCTACCTCCCTAACCTTATTGTAGTCAAAATAAGTCATATAAGGGGTTCCAAGAAACCTATTTTGAGGAAATATCTTATATAAGAGACTACTTTCTGAGAATGAACTCAATATTCCAGGTATAGTTTTACAAGAAGGCTGTAAGCTTCCATCTGGATTCAGTATCTTGCAACCAACAATTCCTGCATCTTTTTTCCCTTTTATAAAAGAGAGTGATTTACTGATAGCATTTTGTAAAATTATAGTATCTGGATTAAGAACAAGGATATACTCTCCCTTTGATTTTTTGATTGCCTGGTTCACTGCTGCTGCAAAACCAACATTTTCTCTGTTTGCAACAAGAGAAACACCTTTAAATTCACTTTCTATAGTCTCCAGACTGTTATCTTGAGAGCTATTATCAACTACAATAATTTCAAAATCCAGTCCTTTTGTATGTCTGTATATAGATAGGATGCAATTTCTGAGTAAGTTCCCTGTTTTATAATGCACAATACAGATAGATAGATCAATCATCTCTTTATATTTTTTTCTTTAATTGCATAGGAAACTATAGGTTAAACCACAGAGAACACAGAGAAATGAGTTTTTTGTATTTTTATTCTCTGTGGACTCAAACTCGCTGAATAACTTTTACTTGTTCAGAACAGATTAGATTGAATAGATTTGGAGTTTAAGGAGAGCACATGTAGGGACACGATTTATCGTGTCCACTAACTTGTTGGCTTTGATAAATCAAAGCCCTACTCTGTGTTCTCTGTGGTTAATTTTTTTTGACTTCCTCTCTCAACAAGAACTGTTTGGTTGAGATCCCCATTAAGCACCAGAACATTATAGAAAACGCATGACCTTGCATAAGTGGTTCAACCATTGCGTGAACTAAAACCCCGATAGCTCCTGAAAAAATACCAAGCGAAAGGGCACTTTGAAAACTGTTCTTAATCTTGCTATAATTCGTCATCTGAATTTTCAGATGATAAAAGATTAAAGTCATAAAGAGACAAAACCCTATTATTCCCGTTTCACTTAGGAGCATTAGGGGAAAATTATGGATTCTCCAGAAGTGGGTCTCGTGCATAAGGTAGAATGGCACATTATCTAACCCAACCCCAAAAATTGGATATTGCGTGAAAATCTCCCATGTCTGCTGCCATTTCGTCAGTCTGATAATAGCAGAGGGACTAATGTGAAAATCTACAAACCTTTGTAGAAGAGTAGTAAAAAATGGAGTGAGATATAGAAGTATAGAAATTGAACCTAAAAATATAAGTATGAAAGACAGATTCCTAACTCGAAAATATCTAGCCGCCAGGATAGAAAAAGCCACTAAAAGGCCCACAGCTCCCCCCCGAGAAATGGTTAGAACTAATCCTGTAATCATTAATAGAATTGATGTCAAAAGGGCGATCTGTTCTATCTTTGAAGTTGATCTTGAGAGAAGAATTGCAGTTAAAATGGGAATAACAAGAACAAAAAAGCCAGCTATATAATTTGATGCTCCCAGGGGCAAGCAGACCCTTATATAACCCCAAAAATATCTCCAAATGCCTTTAGATATAACATCATAGATGCTCAATATCGCCAGACTGGTTCCCCATAACCAAATAGCATAAAAGATTGACTTAACACCCTGGTCATTTTTTATGGCTTCAATAGTCAATAGCATAATAATAAGTCCGCATAAGTAATTTCTTAAGGTTCCAGCACCTCGTAGTGGGTCTCTTGAAAAGAGAAGGACGAAAGAGACGTATACGACAAAAATGAGTAATAAAAGTGCACCCTTAGGTATAGAGATCTGACAAAAATCTTCGCTATACAAAAATCTACGAAGAATAAAAAGAAACAGAACAGAAAAGAGAAATATATCCGAGTAAAAGAGTGCGGGAGATCTTCCGATTATAGGAATAGGAGCAAGAGTCCCCAAAAATACACCAAAGATAACAAGACATATTCCATAAAATGGTTCTTTCAAAGAGATAACAATAAAAAAAAGATATGCCAACACTCCCGAGAATATAAGAAGATAGGATGGCTCATAGGCATAGAGGAGCACAAAACATATCCCCGATGAGATAGATAGGAAAAGTATCGGATATATTAGCGGTAAATTTTTAAATATTCTCTTGCACATCTTCCTGTTGAAAGATAATTTTGGGCAACATTTATAGCATTGCGCCGGATTTCAGAATAAGCATGAAGAAGTCGTCTCTCTTCATTATAAGAGTCTTCTCCTATCTCAACCACAATCCCACAGTTATATTTCCTGACTAAAAAAGCGGCTCCACCAATAGAGGAACTTACTACCACAGGTAGGCCACAGGATAAATATTCACCAAATTTTACAGATAAGACAAGACTGTTTTTGGGGCTATCAATGCAATGAAGCAACCCCAGGTCTCCCATAGGCAATAGATTGGAAACCTCTTCAGGCTCTGGGTTGATAATAGTATATTCTCCTTTCTGTAATTTTCCAAGCGACCTTTTTAATTCAGGACTATTTTTAGGTGTCAGGATTAGGAGATGGGCATTAGATTTTATTCTCTTAAAGTGAGTAAAATAATCTATCAAAAGTTCTGGATTGTAGAAACCAGAAGTTCCTCCAGAATACAAAAGAACAAATTTTTCTTTTAGATTATATCTATTACGGTAGATCTGACGAAGATCGTAGTTGGGCTTAAATACAGCGTTATCTACACAACAAGGGATAAGTTTTATATCTGCCCTATTATCAATCTCTTTTATGTAGTGAGCAAATGGATGTGATACAACGACAACTGGACTGGAGTATCTTATCAATCTCTTCTCTATTCTCTTCCATAGATTATAACTTACTGAATTAGCGGGAAATCTCCCACATTTAACCGCTTCTTCTGGGTACACTCCCCTTGGATCAAATATAAACTTTGCAGTTGTAAGCTTACTCACAATCAAACCAATAATACCCGCTGGATAACTCCGTGTATGAATTACATCTATATGATAGATAAAACTCATATAAAATATAAATGGGATACAAAAGCAAAGAAGGATGAACGATAACCATGCCGGAATATAAAAAAACCTATAAAGTAATGGAATTGGAAGGATCTTAATATGCAAGTTATATCGTTTTATAACCTCTAATATTTCTTTACGGTCTCTTATTATACTGTGAAATGGCATAAACGAAATGAGAAGTACATTGCCCTTCTTTTGCATTCTATCAGAGATCTTATTTAGCAAACTTAAAACCTGAGTTCTTAAAATACCAGAGGCGATGAATTCTCCAAGTGTAATATATACTATATTCGTTGTTCCCATATCCCTTTAATGCCGAACAATTTCCTCTTGTGCCTTTTGGTATTATCAAAAACTTAACCACAAAGACACGAAGTCACAAAGAACACGAAGTGTCTTTAACACTATCTGCTTTTTCTGCCCTGAAAGAGAGTATAATAAGATAAGCTTTAAGATCACTTCTCTTTATCAATAGTAGATCACCCCATGGAGTTTTAGAGAGCCTGATAAATGCTATGACTACCACCAATGCGGTTAATCCATAGGCAACTGTTGAAGCAAAGGATGCGCCTGCAATATCCCATCTTGGTATAAGAAAGAGATTTAGAGGGATATTTACTGCCAGAGAAACAGATGAGGCAAGGGTGCCAAATTCTGGTTTGCCTCTTCCTGCAAGGTCGCTTGTCAGTACCTTAGCCAGGCTTAAAGCAACGACACCTGGCAACAATATCATCAAGGGCTTTATTGAAGGAAGAAAGTCGGTTCCAAAAAAAAATGGTATAAGTCGATTAGCCAAAATTAGTAATACAATAGACAGTATAGAAACAATAAAAAGCGTATGCCGACTTACTTTAGGCGTTAGTTGATTCCCCTGCGTTTTATTCATAGCTGAAACTCTAGGAAATAACATCGTACCAATTGAACCCGGAATCATCCAGAGTTTCTCCGCTATCCCCACGGCAATCGCATAATATCCCACAGCAGCAATATCTAAAAAGTACGCTACTAAAAACATATCCAGACGATAATTTAAAAACTGGGCAACATTTCCCACATAGCCCTTCCCACCATAACGAAGAGATTCTTTCAATAAACCAAAATTGATAGAGAGGTTAATTTTAGCAAGATTTTTTATAAATATAGTAGCAAGTAGAGTAACTGCTATTGAAGTTATAGCATAAGCTAATACGGCACCAAACACACCCTGGACAAGCACAATTAGTAGAATAACGATTAAGCCTAATTGAACGATGCGCTGGGAGATGTTTATAGTGTTAAACTTAAATATCTCTTCTCTGCCCAGTAAAATTGTATTAAGAAACCCTCTCAGCAGGACTATTGGCACCGTAAGAACCGCTATCCACAAGTAAAAGGAGGTAATATTACGGACAATAAGAAACTCCTGAAAGGCATTGCTATTAAATACTGCCCAAAACAGTAAAACAATTAGCAACCCCAGCCCAATACTTGAAATTAAAGAATTTGAAATAATATCGCTCAGTTCATATCTCCTGTTTGCCGAAAAATAGACATTGGCTATCTCTATCCCCAGAGTTCCTAACATTCCTAAAGCAGTGGGAATCAGTATTATTAACGCATATATTCCTCTATCCGTAGGCCCCAAAACTCTGGCAAGAATTATAGAGGTAACAAATCCAAAGATGAATATTGATACCTGGGTTAGAAAGGTTATTAAGCTGTTTTTTTTTAGACTATTCATTGGTATTGAGGTCCCTTATCTCCTCTCCTCGCTAATTCCCTATAAACTCCATCTAACATCTGTCCTACTGCCTCATAACTAAAACGGTCTATAGCATACTGTGCTATTTTTTCTATAGAATAGTCTTGACAGTGATCCAGCATATATTCAATAGCTTCAGTCAATGCATCTATATCCTTTGGGAGAACTAACAGACCAACCTCTTCAATTATTATTTCCTTGGGACCGCCAATATTAGCAGCTATTACAGGTTTTCCTGAAGATAATGCTTCGATGTAGACTACTCCGAAGGTTTCAACAAGACTCGGCAACACAAAAAAATCACATTGCCGCATAAACTGGGCAACTTCTTCTTTAGGTTTTAGTCCATGGAACTTAACCATATCTCCTATCCCCAACTCATCGACCTGTTTTTCATACTCGCTTCGGTTTGGACCATCGCCGACGATATCCAAAATAAAATCCTGTCTTTCCTTTTTAATCCGGTGTAAAGCCTTTAATAAGTAGGGAACGCCTTTTTTAGGACTAATTAATGCCACCATCAAGATTCTTTTAATTTCACTCTTTTTTTCTGACCCATTAGACAAAGGATAAAACATTTCGGAATTTACAACATTAGGCACTACTTGAAATTTATTCTTGATGCCATAATTCTCTATAGCCTTTTTTAAGCTTTCGCTGACAGGAAGAATTATCTCTGCCCTGTTCATTGCAAATCTGGCCAGGATTTTATTATTAGTCGTTAACAATTTCATGGGAAAGCCTGTCCAGTGTTCCGTAATTACAACTGGGATTTTATAAAGCCATCCGAGGACAACGGCTGAGACCCCGGCGAAATAGACATGGGCGTGAATAATATCTGGTTTATAGCCTTGCTTTAACATCATTCGGAAGTAGCTTAATACGCCCCATATACGGATAAGCCAGTTTGTCTCGGGAATTGGTGATTTTTTATGCCTGAAATTTATTGTTTTTATTCCATCTTTTATATTTAGAGAGACTTCATAGAGCCTTCGCAAAGAGCTTGAAACACCTGAAAAAGCTATTACAGTAACATCATCATATAAAGCTACTGCTTTGGCATGTTCCCTCACAAATATACCTGCCACAGGATTTTCTTCTGAAGGATACCAATCAGCAAGGAAAAGAACCTTTAATCGCTTCTTTGACTCCATTAAGATACCCCTATAGATTCTATCCGGCAATAATTAGTTACCGGTGAAAAATTGCCAAAACCACAATCAATACCGATACTCTCTTTTGGGGCGGATCTAAAGATCCGCTACTACATTAGATTTGGACATCCATCACATGTAGTAGCGTAGCGTTACAGGCTGTGCAAAAACAACCTTGCGGACAACCACAAGGGTTGTCCCTACATTGTAGGGACAGGGTTTACCCCTGTCCGCAGACCAGTTTTGCCGTCATAAAGCGACTTTTTGCACAGCCTGTTTAGCTACACAAAAAACGAATTATTCACCGGACAATAATTATAACATAGAAAAGAAAATATAAAAAATGCCAGGCTCACGGCCCGGCTTACCTACCTACAAATATATGAGGGCATACGCAAAATTATCCAAATCTTCTCCTCTAGACCGCATACTCTAATGCTCTATAAGCAACCCCTTTAGTAAAACCGTGAATCGTAACCACCTGACACCTGACACCCAACACCTAAGTTATACACTTAATTTTTCAAAATGTCAAGAAAAAAAGAGGAAAAGCACACAGATGGACACAGATTGAATAGATAGGCACAGATTTCAAAGAAAATCTTTATAATGAATTATATTTGTGTCCATCAGTTTTATCTGCGAAAATCTGCGTGCTAATATTATGTGGGAAAGGTCTCCCGATCTTGACCATCGGCATCAGGAGATGCCTCCCACATTCGGTTATCGGTAATCAGTTATCAGTAAAAACCAACATCAAAGACAGTTATTAGTTATTCGTTATTGGTTATTAGGTCCTTGGGTTACTTCATCCTTCATCCTTCATCCTTGTTCTACCTATCACCTTTTTTCCTTGATTCTTCAATTATCTTCGTCTGAAGTTCCCTTGGTGCCTCTTCATAACGGAGGAACTCCTGGGTGAATGTTCCCCTTCCTGCTGTTATGGAACGGAGAGAGGCTGAGTATCCATACAACTCTGCTTCTGGAACCTGTGCCTTTATGAGCTGAAATCTTCCCTGCGCCTCTGTCCCAAGAATCCTTCCCCTTCTTGAGTTCAGGTCACCCATAATATCACCCATATACTCCTCAGGCACTGTTATCTCTACCGAGATAATCGGTTCAAGTATTGTCGGGTTAGCCTGTTCGCAGACATTCTTGAATGCAAGTGAACCTGCTATCTTAAACGCTATGTCCGATGAATCAACAGAATGGAAGGTTCCATCATAGCAGGTCACCTTCATATCCACTACTGGATACCCCGCAATTATTCCTTTATCCATTGCCTCTTTTACTCCCTTCTCAATGGATGGTAGATATTTTGATGGGATTGAACCTCCAAAGATTGCATTTACAAACTGGAATCCTTCCCCCTTTTCAAGGGGCTCTACCTTAAGCCAGCAATCACCATACTGTCCATGTCCACCGGTCTGTCGCTTGAACTTACCCTGTGCAGATGCTGTCTGTTTTATCGTTTCTCTGTAATGAATTTTGGGTCTCTCTGTGCTCAATTTAACCCCATATTTTCTCTTCAGTTTCTCTATAACGATGTCTATATGAAGCTCTCCTCTTCCACTCACTATGGTCTGTTTTGTCTCTTGATCATAATAGTATCCAAAAGACGGATCTTCCTGGTGCAGTTTGGAGAGAGCCTCCATAACTTTTTCTTCATCCTTTTTCTCCTGAGGAACTATTGCAGTTGAGACAGGGGTTGGTAAAAAATCTATTTTAGGAAGGGGGTCTCCCTCAGCACTCCCCAGAGTATCTCCTGTAGAGCTACTCTTAAGTTTGACAAGTCCAGCCACTCCACCCTGTGAAAGTTTGCTAACTTCCTCTCTCTGGCTACCTTTTATAATATATATCTGATTTATCCTCTCATTTGCTTTCTTTGTACAGTTATAGAGCGTGATACCAGGTGAGAGTTCTCCACCCAACACCTTGATATATCTCATATCTCCAAGATGTGGGTCCACTCTGGTCTTAAATATAAGACCCTTGAACTCCTCGGAGTCTCTTTTTAGGGGAAGTTCAGTTACAGCAGAAAAAATCTCCTTTATTCCAATACCCTGTAATGAATCTCCTATGTAGAGTGGACTAAGTTTTCCACTTCCTATCCCTCCATAAAATGCTCCCTCTAATTCCTCTCTCTTTATCTCCTCATCAGAGAGATACCTCTCCAATAATGCGTCATCAGTCTCCACTATCGCCTCTACCAGTTTGCTGTGATAAGGAGAATCCTTCTCAAATAGAGAAACTGCAGTCCCCCCCTCAATCACAACCACAGGCACAATAGACCCGAAGATAGACTTTAATCCTGAAATTATATTATCTATCTCTATATTATCTTTTGTCTTAGACAAAAAGAGAAGGGTTGGGATATTCCGCTCCTTCATCTCTAAAAAAAGCCTTTCTGTAACAATTCCTATCTCTTGTTCAGGGTCTATAACAATAATACCAATATCTACCGCCCTTATACCGCATAGGACCTCACCATAGAAGTCATCATATCCTGGTGTATCTATTATATTAAGGAATACCCCGTTATGGTCAAAAGAGAAACAGGAGAGGTTTATAGTAATTTTTCTCTCCACCTCCTCAGGGGATGAGGAAAGCACAGAGGTATTGTCATCTACCTTTCCAGGTCTTCTCGTTGCCTTTGCTGCGTATAAAAGGGCTTCACCAAGAGATGTCTTGCCTGTGGATGCCTGACCGAACAGCCCTATTGTCCTTATATTATCTGTGGTTATATCTCTCAAAATACCTCCTTGTTCTACCTACAGAATTTTCTCTTTTCCCATATAATAGTGGCACTTACTACACACCCTGTGGGGCAGAATAAGCTCGTCACAGTTTGGGCATCTTATCATCTGGGGTATCTCTTGCTTCCAGTGGGTTCTTCTCTTCCTTCCTCTTTCCTTAGAGTGCCTTCTCTTTGGAACAGGCATATTGCCTCCTTAGAACAGATAAGCACTAAATTCTAAATAAATCCAAAATCCTAATGTTCAAATCATTATAACACAAAAAATCCTGTTTGTCAATAAATTTTTTGAGAATGCAGTATTCAGCCAGTCTCCTCTTCCCTTAAAGGAGATAACCGAGAAAATAATCTCATGCGCTATTGAAGTCCATTCAAATCTGGATTCACCACCAAGACATTCACCCCGCACATAAGCTTATGTGCGGGGCAGGGACACTAAGTTCAAGGGTTCACGGTTCAAGGGTTCAAGGGTTCAAGGTTAGAGATATATCAAGTTTTTGTTTCTTTATTCTCTGTGTTAGAGACACTTCGTGTTCTTTGTGACTTCGTGCCTTTGTGGTTTTAAGGGGTTAGATTTTGACAGTACAGGAAAAGGAGACAAAAAGCCGATAGCCTCGCCAACAAGATATAGGGAGCCTGTGATAAGGATAAGGTCTCTTTGGGTTGCAAGATTATAAGCAAGGCTCAAGGCTTCTTCTATATTCTTTGATATTATCGGGGATTTGTCCTTTATCATATGCTTCAAGCTAATGGGATCCGCACTTCTTGGAAAATCTACCCTTGTAAGTATAAGCTCGTCAGATAAGGGGACAATAGCATCAAGCATCCCCCTTATCTCCTTGTCCCTGTTCACACCAAATATGAGTATAAGCCTCTTATACTTGAATATGTCCCTTATCTCCCCTGCAAGCACCCCCATTGAATAGGGATTATGCGCTCCATCTACCACAAGATATGGAGCCCTGCGAAGGACCTCCAGCCTCCCTCTCCACCTCACAGATATAAACCCCTGCCTCATAGCCCCTTCTAATCTTTGCATCTTCACATCTTCACATCTTTGCATATTCAAATATTCAAATCTTCTCATCTTCACATCTTCCAATCCCTCTACCACCCCTATTGCTGTGAGTGCGTTCTCTATCTGGAAACCTCCCGGAAGTGAGAGGGTTATCTCTTTATATACCCTTTTTTCTGTTACCACATCAAATATACTACCCTGTTCGTTCTTCTCTTTCACCTTGCAGATATAATCTCCTGTGTATGAAAATTTACAGTGCCTCCTCTCTGCCTTTTCTCTTATCAGATTGAGCACCTCTTCTCTTTGGGGAGATAGGACAACAGAAGAATCCTGCCTTATTATCTCTGACTCATCATCTGCTATCTCTTCAAGTCTGTTCCCAAGAGTTTTTGTATGGTCAATAGAAATATTGGTTATCACTGATATGGTTTTTCCAAACACATTTGTGGCGTCTAATCTCCCTCCAAGACCAGCCTCAATAACTCCAACATCTACCTTCTTGCTTTTGAAATAGAGAAGAGCGATAGTAGTAAATATCTCAAATACAGTTCTATATGCCTTCTCCATTTTTCTCTTCTCTAATTGCGGAAGAACTTTTAGAAACAGATTGAGGAATTCTTCTTTGCATATAGGGATTCCATCAAGCATTATCCTTTCCCTGACATCTATAAGGTGTGGGGAGGTATAAGTTCCTACCGAAAGCCCTGTAGATTTCAATATATATGTGAGCATCATAGCAACAGAGCCCTTTCCCTTTGTACCACTTATATGGATGACAGGAAAGGCTTTTTCAGGTGAA
>CAYRBN010000051.1:0-11081 GCA_964422625.1 uncultured bacterium
AACTAACAAACTAACAATCACCCGTCTTTTTGACCTTGGTCCGTCAAATTCACAAAGCATTATTTCCTGCCAGGTCCCAAGTTTTAGATGTCCACCCTGTACAGGAATAGTAGCAGAGGCTCCTACAATGGAGGATTTTATATGAGCGTGTGCATTGTTATCTATTCTATCATGTAGATAACCAGCATCTCTTGGTATCATCTTATTAATCGCAGAAAGAAAATCTCTCTTGATATTCGGGTCCGCACTCTCATTTATTATAACCCCGGCCGTTGCATGTGGAACATATACCAGACATAGTCCATCAGATATACCACTCCTCTGGACAATCTCCTCTATCTTATGACTGATATTTATAAGTTCCTCGTGGTGTCTTGTGGAAACTATAAATTCGTAATAGAGCATAAGGGTTTCTCCTCTACTTCAAAACTACAATCTTTTTTGTGGCTCTAAAGTCAGGAGCCAGCATTCGCACAAAGTAAATTCCCTGAGCTACCCGTGAGCCATTATCCGCTGTCCCATCCCACCGAAGATTATAGAATCCAGGCTTCTTATCCGAGTGAACAAGTGTTTTAACAACTCTCCCACTCACATCGTAGACCTTTATACTCACCCGGTTCAGTCTCGGGACCCTATATTTGATTGTTGCACCATTTACCGTAGGATTTGGATATGGTTGAAACAGATTAAAAACCCTGGGAATAAGTCGGGTTTCAGTCTCTTCTATGCCAGGCTGCCAGAGCTCAGAGTATGTATAGAACCCAGCTTGCTCAATATAAGCTGTATTATTAGACACTCCAGTCACTGATTGACCTGCCGCAGCACTCAGAATATAATTTGCCGAACTCAGGCTTCCACCTGCATTTGAGAAAGTGGATTTGGTAAGCACATAACTCTGTGCATAAACACTCACACTTATAGAGAGCAGTAACAAGCACCTCATATCGCCTCCTTGTATAAGATTAATGTCCATTCTTCTCCCTTTCTCCTCTAAAGAGAGTCTTGGTATGGTGTCAGGAGTTTGTCTCTTCCGTTGGGAGGTAACTCCAGACAGCACTATCTTACCTGGAGTGCAGTAGCTTGCTACTGCTCCCTGACCAATGTAATGCACTCCAGGGCATTACGACGTTGCTCCTACCCCCTCCCCCCTCACCTTCGACATTGGACTTAGGACATCGGACATCGGACTGTAACCTACTTCTCCGATTCCGCTATCTTCTTCTTAAGCGCCTCTATCTCTTCCTGCTGTGCTTCTAACCTCTGGTTCTGTGTTTCTAACCTCTGGATTAATTCCTGTATTGCAATCAGGGCTACTCCACTCACATCCATACTGGATAAATACTTCTCTTCGCTTACTCCAAAAGCATTATGAAAATCCTCAGACACAGGTCCAATATGATATTCATCCGTCCCTTTATATCGCCATTTAGAAACGCTCATCTCTCTAACCTTGTTCAAAACATCTGCCCCGTTCAGTTCCTGGAAATTCTCCTTGACCTCACGAGAAGAGACATTCGTCCAGGCGCCACCAGCAGTGAGATGAGCACCATTACCATTACTCGCATCGGTCCCAACATGCAAAGGATGAGCTGGGCTCTCCTGATTAATTCCAAACTGATAATTCCTGAATCCGCCGTCTCCAAAAACAATATCAAAGCTATCGCTAACCGTAACTGTATTACCGGCGCTCCCAAAGCCAAATCCAAACGATCCCTTTCCGTCCACTCTGACATACGCGCCACCCGGTATAGTCGCATAATCGGCGAATGCCCAGTGGTTCCGTCCGCCACTCACTGTCGCGTCGCTGTTAATGACCATGTTGTTCCGCCCGCCACCCACTGTCGCATACCTGCCGCTGGCTTCGTTCTGCTCTCCGCCACCCACTGTCGCGCTCTCGCTTGTGGCACGGTTGTTCTGTCCGCCACCCACTGTTGCATGTATGCCGCTGGCGGTGTTGCTTCTCCCTCCACCCACTGTCGCGTCCTCCCCGCTGGCACTGTTGCTTCGTCCGCCACCCACTGCTGCATACCTGCCGCTGGCGGTGTTACTCTCCCCACCGTCCACTGTAGATTGCCAGTTGCTGGCTGTGTTGTTCCATCCGCCGCCTACTGTCGCATGCCAGCCGCTGGCGGTGTTGTTCTCTCCACCACCCACTGTTGCAGCAATGTTGCTGGCGGTGTTGTTTATCCCTCCACTTACTGTGCAGTAGCTATGATTCTCTCCTGACTCGCCTGTAGTGCAAGCAATACCAAAGTTGACATGGGTGAAGTCATTATTGCCGTGAAGCACATTGCCACTTCGCATCGCGAGTCCATACTCGTCACTCGGATGAAGCACTCGCCCTAATAAAGTCCAATTACCACCACCAGAAGGACCTGAAAGAGCATAACTGGCCGTATCAGCCATATTTGCTTGTGCTACCTCACCATCTACATTAGCACCCGCCACATAATTCGCAGTATCTGCAATATTAGCTTGTGGCACCTCAGTGCCCCATACCCTACCATCCCATCTGTAAGAATCAGTAGAAATCCTGGCAGAGTCTGCATAGAGCACATTGGCAGTAATCGCGTAATCCGCCGTATCAGCCCTGTTTGCAAGTGCTACCTCACCATCTACATTAGCACCCGCCACATAATTCGCAGTATCTGCGCGAATAGCCTCATCAGCAATCTCTGCCTTTATTGCATAACCCACTGAGACAAGCTTTTTTCTTGGAGAAAGGGTATCACTTCCAACTTGAATCTCAAGCCAGAGTGGGTCCCCCGTGAAAATACCAGATGGAATAGGATTTGTACTGCCAAGGATCACATTAAATATTCCTCTGTCAACAACGACATTATTCTGGGTCTCATCCCACAGCATAGCTCCACCTGTCTCTGCATCAATCAATCTGAAGACCATATTAAGAATATCTGTAATCCCTGCTGTATCAGTTGCAGATCCAAGCCAACCCTGGTAGTTAATCTCATTTGGGGTCCCCTGTTTTGATGCAACCCGCCCCAAATCGTGATGGACAGGGGAAACTTTAGTTGCTTTCGCAGACTGAAGCTCGCGGATACCGTCTGCGGGTTTTGCCTGTACTCCCGATGCAATCGAGACACTCCATATCAGCATAGCACTCCATAACCACTTCATCTCACCCTCCTTTTTTAGTACACCACTACTGTCAAAAAACTAACCACAGAGAACATCCAGTGTTGTTACCACATAGCTATCACCCCATCAGCACCGCAAAAATTCCAAATTACAAGCACCAAATTACAGACAAATTCTAAATCTCAAGCACCAAATAACAAACAAATCAAAAAAAGTATATCAGAATACCAGCGAATCAGTAGGTAGAGTATCAGGATACCAGAATATTAGGTTTAATCTGATACCCTGATTTTCTGATATCCTGCCTACTGATATCCTAATCTTCTGATTTGCTTATCTTTGTTTTGGTCATTGTGATTTGCCTGCCCCGCACATAAGCTTATGTGCGGTGTAAATGCTCTCCTTAAAACTCCAGAAATTCTTTCGGATAATGACTCATATCCAATTTTTCCTCTTCAAGATTCAACTTGATTCCCCACTCCTGCATTGCCAATGCCCCAAAAAGTATTTCAATATTCTTTCCATCATCATCTACTCCAATATTATCAAGAACTCTTGCGTGACATCTAACCGGCAACCCTTCTATCTTGCCGTCAAGCCAACAATTCTGATTTACTTGAGGAACCTTACCGCCAAATCTAACTGATTCTGGAGTTGTGATATCAAAGACCGGCAATTCGGTAATCTCAAAAAACTTAACCACAGACCTGTCCCGTCGAAAGACGGGAGAGCACAGATTCTCTCCCCATCCATGTGAAATTATATAGAGTTTTGTGTCAAGAAAAATCTCTCTCGCAAAGACGCAATAACAGGTGGAGCATCTTGCTCCACAACACGAAGTGTCTGTAACCTTTGACCTTAACTGTGGGAAAGCCCTTCTGGGCTTGATATTATCTAGGGCGGAAGCCCTCTCCCACATTCGGTTATCGGTAATCAGTAATCGGTAAAAACCACCTAACCAACTAACTAACTAACTAAATTCCTATCCTGTCTATCTGCGTTCATCTGCGTCCTATATCTACTTTAAAACCACAAGCTTTTTTGTGGCTCTAAAGTAAAGTAAGCAGTAGGCAGTAAGCAGTTATCGGTAATCAGTAATCGGTAAAGACCAACTAACCAACCACTTTTGGCATTTGTCATTGGGATTTGATTAGAAATTAGAAATTAGTCATTTTTTCTCAATTTAACAGGGACTTGTAAGAGACTTGTAAGAGACGCTGATATTGCTCTCATATTATCCTTAACTTTGTTACCTTGGGATCATACAAAACTTCATCATGCTCAAAATCCAACTTCATCCGCCATGACTGTAATGTTTTGGCACCAATTATTACTCTATCTGACAGACCATCTACAACCATAAACTCATCAGAGAATCTGTCACCATTCATATAGAAGTTTATACTTACGCGTTTCGTTGCCTTTAATTTAAAATCTTTTCCTGCTGTGCCAAATTCCATTGGTTCTGGTAATGGTTCCAGATTCGCTATTTTTTGAGCCAATTCCTGTTGAATACAAGAATATGTCGCCCCGCTGTCAAAAAGTGCATTTTCATCACTCTCTCCTTTTGACCCTCTTAATTTGATTCTTTTTTCAATTACTGCCATCTGATACCCCCTTTTTGAATTATGAATTTTGAATTATGAGTTTCATCTGTCAACCCTGTGGAGTGGCTTGGTCCACTTAAAGAATCTTGATAGTCTGCAAAAATCACAGAAATTTTCTATTGGATAAGTTGGACTGCATTATCCTACTATGTTTATCCCAAAATATGCGTTAATAAAAACCATAGAGGACAGCAACAGGTGAGGCTTCCAGCCTCACATCCATCATATGGAGCAAAATGCTCCATCTGTTATATCTCAAAGGATTCTCTGTGCTCTCTAATATTCTGCTTCAAACCACAGAGGACACAGAGAGATAAGTATTTTTATTTATTTCATCTTATTCTCTGTGCACTCAAGTTCCATAATGTTTAGTTACCCAGAGTAATTGAAGTTGAATAGATTTAGAGTTTGAAGGAGAACACAGAGTTTTTTCTTTTTAACAAAGATTCTCTGTGGTCTCTGTGGTTAATTTTTTTGCACTAAAAGAGTGCACAGAGAAAAATGACTAACTCTTTTATTTTTAATATGTTTTTCCGTGTTCTCTGTGGTTAATGCATAATCCGGGATACTGTCTCTCACAAAGTGTTAACTGATGATGGCAACTCTCCATCTATAACAAAATCTATATCAGGCATAAACCTGAGCCTTGCCAGTTTGGCTATCTCTGTCTTTATAGAGACTCTCGCTTTCCTCAGGGCAGAAAGTCCCGCCTCTCTGTCCGTGAGAAAACTGACATAGCATAGAAGCTTATTCCTTTTCTTGTTTAGCGTTGTCCTTGTCACAGTAACAAATCCAATTTCAGGGTCTCCCCTTTCTGAAAGAATCCTGGCAATCTCCTGCTGGAACCATTTCTCTATCCTTCTATTTCTCCTGTCCTCCATCAGTTACTTCACTAAGTTCAGTTTATGGCGGCAAAACTGGTCTGCGGACAGGGATAAACCCTGTCCCTACAGCGTTAACATTGGATTTGATAAATCAAATCCCTACATCTAACAAACAAACTAACAAACTAACATCCTTCACACATCTCTCTTCTTCTCTAATAGCTCGTAACTTCGAACAATATCACCTTCTTTAAACTCCTCTATGCCCTCAAATCCTATCCCACACTCAAATCCAATAGATACCTCTCTAACAGTATCTTTGACCCTTTTTAATGATACTACCTTGCCTTCTCCTACAAGATCTTCTCCTCTGTATATCTTAACCAGACCATCTTTTACTACTTTTCCTTCCTTTACATAACATCCTGCAATCTTGCCTATCTTTGATACTGCAAAGACCTGCTTTATCTCAGCCTCTCCTATCAAAATTTCCTCATATACTGGTTCAAGTAACCCTACAAGTGCAAGTTTGATATCTCCCAATCCTTTGTATATCACATCATACAGTCTTATTTCAATCCCTTCCCGTTTCGCTAATGCGTTGACACTTACAGGGGATTTGACATGATATCCAATTATTATAGACCCAGACGCAGAGGCAAGTAATACATCGGACTCAGTAATTTCTCCTACTCCACTGTGAACCACTGTGATCTTTGTCTCGGGGGTAGAAAGTTCCTCAAGGGAATCTGATATTGCCTCAACAGAGCCACCGACATCCCCCTTTACTATTACCTTTAGCTCCTTTGTTTCACCCTTCTGTATCCCATCCTGTATAGACTGGAGACTTTTTACTGACTGGGGGGCAGCAAGCCGTCTTTTTTCAGCAACTCCTCTCTTGCGAGCTATCTCTCTTGCTGTTCTATCTTCGGACACAACTACGAATCTGTCTCCAACCCTTGGCGTAGTTTCAAACCCTAATGCCATAACAGGGGTTGATGGACCTGCAAATTCAACGGTTCTATTGAACTCATCATACATAGCGCGAACCCTACCATAAGATGTTCCTGAAACAAAACTGTCTCCCTTTTTTAAAACCCCACCCATTACAAGAACGGTTCCAACAATACCCTTAAACCTATCCAGTCTTGCCTCTACCACATATCCATTCGCTCTTCCTGAATCTATAGCCTTTAACTCTTGCATATCACTAATGAGTAATATAGAATCCAGAAGCTCAGAGACCCCTTTTCCTGTTTTTGCTGATATAGAGACTGCGGGTATATCCCCCCCCTGTTCTTCTAACACAAGCCTATATTGCATAAGTTGCTGTTTTACCCTCTCAGAACGAGCACCCTCAAGATCAACCTTGTTTATAGCAACTATGATTGGAACACCTGCATCCCGGGCATGGTTTATCGCTTCTACTGTCTGGGGCATAACACCATCGTCTGCCGCGACAATAATCATGATTATGTCTGTTACCCGAGCCCCCCTTGCTCTCATAGCAGTAAATGCCTCGTGACCAGGTGTATCCAGGAAAGTAATTTTCTTGTCGTTATGGACAACCGTTGAGGCACCTATATGCTGAGTTATTCCTCCCTTTTCGCCCGCTACAACATTTGTCTCTCTTATATAGTCCAGAAGTGTAGTCTTACCATGGTCTACATGTCCCATAACTGTTACAATTGGTGCCCTTTCTACCCCATCTCCCATCTCCTCTGTAATCTCCTCGTAGTATGCTACAAGTTCAGTCTCGTAGTTGTATTCAGCTGCTATCACACTTGCTGTCTCATAGTCAATTCGCTGGTTTATGGTCACATTGAGACCCAGTTCAAGACATTTGCCAATAAGTAAAAGAGAAGATACAGAAAGACTCTTAGCAAGTTCTTCAACGCTCACAAGTTCTGGGAGCTGAATTTTCTTCTCTTTCTCTGGCTCTGTTTTGGGTATCTCATATTTCACTCTCTTTCTTGGTTTTTCAACTGTCTTCATCCTTACAAGGGTCTGCTTCACCTTCCGTTTTGCTCTCTCTGTTTCGCGTTTAGTTACCTTCTTCGGTTCCTCTTTTTTAACTCTAAAAAACTTCTTTTTTTCCGTATCCCTTCTCTTTATACTCCGTCTGTCATCTTCCATCTTCTTTTTCACACTGGCAAGCATCTCAGGAGTAACCACACTCATATAACCCCGCACCTTAAACTCGAGTCTTCTTAAAAGACGCACAAGTGCATCAGATGAGAGATTAAGGTCTTTTGCAACTTCATGTATTCTTTTATTATCCATACCAACTAATAAGGACAGTTATTAGTTATTGGTTATGGCTAAAGACCAACTAACTAACTTTTCTTCACAGTCTTGTATGCAGTATCATATATATTCTTTGCGGTGGCTTCGCCTATACCCTTTATAGAAGAGAGTCTTGGAATGCCGTGAAATAGAATCTCGTAAGCGCTCATAAGGCCATCGTCTGTAAGTTTTTTACGCAATTCCTCAGATAGCGAAGTAAGGTTCTCTATCAGAGCCTCTGCATACATCCTTTCTGATATAATATCTATTCCGTATCCTGTCAGTTTTGAACAGAGAAGGACATTCTGTCCATTCTTCCCAATTGCAATTGGAAGTTCCTCCTCACTTACAACAATCTGGACCCTTTTTCTCTCTTCATCTATATCCTCTCTTAATATCTTGACACCAGAAAGTGCCCTTGATATATAGAGAAGAGGGTTCTGACTCCACTGAATGACATCTATCTTCTCGCCGGCAAGTTCCTTTACTACAAGCTGAACCCTTGAGCCTCCTACACCAACACAGGCTCCTACAGGATCTATTTTTAGGTCACTACTTGCTACAGCAACCTTTGCCCTGATACCAGGCAATCGCGTTGCATTCTTTATCTCAATTATCCCTTCCTTGATTTCAGGCACCTCGGCCTCAAAGAGAAGTTTGAGGAAACATGGATGCGTCCGAGAAAGAAGTATCCCATCTTTTGGATCTACTGCAAATATATATGCCTTTATCAGAGCACCCTGCCGAAAATACTCTCCTGGTATCTGTTCCTTTCTTGGCAGAATACCCTCTGCTTTATCAATGGTAACTATTATCCTCCTGTTTTCCATCCTCCTCACACTGCCTGTAACAATCTCTCCAATTTTCTTTTGATAAGAGGATTCTATAGCGGTTTTTTCTGCATCTTTTAACTTCTGTGAAAGGAGATGTTTAATTGAAATTATAGCATTTCTACCAAGAATGTCAAGTTCCAGAGGCACCTCTACCTCATCTCCAACTTTTACTGATTCTTCGTGTTCTCTTGCTTGCAGAAGGGTAATCTCCTTCAATGGACTGATTGGTTCCTCTGTTACTTTTTTTAGAACTGAAACAGATAGAGAATCAGTGGAATCGTCAATTGTTGTTCTGACATCAGCTTCCTTCCCAAGGCTCTTATTGACTATAGCCTTTATTGTCTCCTTAAATATCTGATTAACGATAGTTATATCTAAGCCTCTCTCTTCTGCCAGTTGCTCAAGAAATCCTGATATGTTATATATTGCCATAATTCCTCACTTAATGGTTTGCGTGTTTGCGAAAGTTGCCTTTAGCAATTTAGCTCTGCGTCGTAAACACTCTGTTATACACCGTTGTGTTCTATTGCAAACCTCAATGAAAAATGAAAATATCAAAGCTTGTTCCTGACAAGATCAGGAATGCAAATTGCAAAATTATTTCGTCTTTGCTGTAACATGTCGCTTTGCATTGAGCGATAGCGTATAACGGTTATTCCTTTTATTTTTCATTTTTCAATTTGCACTTTTCATTTTGCATTGAGCAATGACGTATAATTCCCGGAGACGAAACTTCAAGTCTATATCTATAATCTACAGGTTCTTCTAACTCTAATAACAGAGATAGTTCCTTAGAGACAAGTGCACAATCATCTACTGTAATACCACCTGGTTTATCTATGAACACCTTAAGAACTGAGTCCCTTTCACTCCCTTTTAATTCCCATCTCACGAGGTTTATCGCCTTGTCCCATAATATCCTGTTTATCAGCTCCTCTATCCTTTTTTCTATATTTTTACCCACTACTATCTCCCTATTAAAAAACCTGAAGCCCTTTTTTAGGATAGGGTAACCGCAAGGGTTACCCCTACACGGAGACTCCAGGTTTTTTGATCGCTATTTTTTATTCTCTTCCTTCTCCCCTTCCTCTTCCCTTTTCTCTATCTCTGCTGTCTCTTCTTTCTTCTCTTCTTCTATTTCTTCCTCAAACTCTTCTTCTTTTATCTCCAGGAGATTTTTATCATCTTTTATCTTAACAAGTGTTGTGTAAATCATAGTCTGTCCAGCCCCCCATATAGCGACACCATAAGCAAGGACAAAGAAGGCAAGGATATAAAACCCTATACCAACGCAGAAGCTCCCAAATGCAGTTGCCCAGTTCTGACTAGTCCATGTCTGCTCAAAGAGAAGAACTGGTAGAAATCTGCCGATAGTAGTCTCCATCCATGCAATAGCCGGGAGAGGAGGCAGAAACCATAATCCATTTCCCCAGATTGCAGTGAGCCATTCCCTGGGACCCTGCCATAGAGAGAGGGCAAAACGGGTAAGTTGTAGTGCTGTCTTGGTAAACCATGCAAGTATGGATACCCCAACAACTGACAGAATGCCAACCACTGCCTGCCATAGAACAACTCTCCATGTCTGGTCATTCAAGACACTGAAGACCTCAAACAGGGTGTCAAAGGTATCACTCTTTGTGGTAGCAACAACAGATGGTGAGATTAGGAAAGATAGAAAGAGCACCACTGCAAGGTATACCAGAAAGAGAGCGCCCAGAGCTATTGGGATAAAAAGAACTCCTATGATAATCTGTCCAGCATAGGGAATCCTTCCAACAAGCCCATATATAAAACCGCATAAAAGAATAACCCCTGATATTATTGCCAATGTTATTGGTGAAAGCAGAATTCCCTTCCAGTTTTTGAGAGAAAATTTCATTGCCTCGGTAACCTCGTAAAACTCATCCCCCTTGACCTGCTCATAAGTAATTTTGGATATTGCTCCTATGGAAAGAAGGTTCACAAAAACAAAGAGTGCAATACCCACTATCCATATTGCCCAACTATACCAGAGCATCTCGGTATAACCTACTATTGGAACAGGGATTAACCTGTAGTGTCTCCATATCGTTACCCAGTTCCACTCAGGTGCCAGTGTAAGGGCAACATACGAGAGAACAGAGTAGAAAATGGTTCCCACAAGTATCCCAAGGAATCCCACCCATATCTTCTTGGCAGACAGACCAAGACGCATAGAGCGCATCACATCCGTGAAATCAAACCTCATACCCCCTCCTTTCTTAAGGAAAAATCAGCAAACTCCAAATCTATTAAATCTCAAATTGCTACATTTTACCACCAAAAATCTAATTTGTCAAGTAAAAAATCAGGGAAAGCACACAGATGGACACAGATTGAATAGATAGGCACAGATTTCAAAAAAAATCTTTATAATGAATTATATTTGTGTCCATCAGTTTTATCTGTGAAAA
>CAYRBN010000052.1:0-10926 GCA_964422625.1 uncultured bacterium
AGTTTATTCTTCACCCAAAAGGTGAAAATGGGTTTTTCATAGATCTAATCTATTTTGTGTTTTTCGGTGAAGTTCGGTGGCTAACGCATATTCTGGGATAATTAGTGTCCGGTGAATAACTTTTTGTTTTTTGCGTAGCTAAAGCTACGCTACTACACGGGATGGATATCCATATCTAATGTAGTAGCGGATCTTTAGATCCGCCCCAAAAAGGAATATCGGTATTGATTGTGGTTTTGGCAATTTTTCACCGGTAACTAATTATCTATCTCAGAGATTGCCTCTCCTATGATAAGCCATTCTGTCTCTATTATCTTCTCATAAAGGGGTCTATCTCTTTCTCTTGCAAGGCGGGTATAGGATAATGGAAGAAGGTTGTCGTTCTGACCCCATACCTGAATAATGATAGAGGATCTTTTCGGTCTATCTTCCATGTATCTTATAAATCCATCAATATCTCTGACCTCATTTCGCATTCTCATCCTTAGGCTATTAGCCCCGGAGGCTGTTACACTTAGCGACTTTTCTTTATCAGAGTCCCTTATTGGTATCTTCTCCACAACTCTTAATGGCCTTTTTCTATAAGGGGTAAGTGTGTAAATAATGAAAAGGGTATCGTCTCTTATCTCTCCCTGTATCTCATTCAGTTCTGCTACTCTTATCTCATAATATGGAGTCAGGTCGATCCTTATGGAGTCTATATCCAATTTTGTATAAGGGTTTTGAATTACCGAGCCTATATCCTCCATCATTGCAATTACTGCATCCAGAACATTTCCGGAATAGATATCAGAAAAGTTAACCTCCTTCTCTTTCATCTTTAGATTGAAATCTGTTAAGTATGTCACATTCCCGGTTGAGTAGTTTGTAAATATAGAATTTGCAAGCATAAGGTTTATAAGGAACGGAACTAACCCCTCTGCTTTTGCCAACTTATATTGGTAGTCAATCTCTCCATACTGGACTCTCATATTAAGCATAGATGGAAGTCTTCCAATCTGTCCAGAGATACCTGTAAAGGCATCCATCTCCATATATCCAATAGTATTTCCTATCTCTGCTATCTTGAAGGATGCACGGTGAGAGGAGGCGACAGTATGTATATATGCAGTAGTGAGTGGAAGCTGGACAGTTCCAAGCCCCATAAATCTATGTCCAAGTGCATATACTCTATTTTCATCTATATGTGTTACAGTTCCAGTACCTCCTATCCTTGCATCACCAGAAACCAGCAATATCCCGATAGGAGAACCCGGAAAGAGCTTCTGCCTGTTTTCAGTATTGATTATACTATCTATACTGGCTCCTAAAACAGATTGCAACCCCAACCCTTCTATCTCTTCTTGAAAGAGAGAGAGAGCAGAATTAGAGATGTTTGAAAAACTTACAGGGATGGGGATTCTCGCGTCTATATCAGTCTTATGGAAACCAATTCCTGGAGGGTTAAGCATACTGCCTATTGGAGTTATTCCACATATAGGTTCTTTTGAAAATGCTCCTCCCATATTATATGCTATTGCCCCTAAAAGTTTCCCGTCAATATAGACAGGGGAACCACTCATTCCACTTATGACGCCGGTCTCCTTTATTCTCTCACCTGTCAATCTTGCAAGAATTATGTCCTGTCCTGCTGCTACACCTCTTCGTATCCCGATAATCTCAACACCAAATGTATCGGGTTTATTGCCCTCAAATACTGTAATTCCAAACCCTGTAGTTCCTCTTACAAGGTTGGAATAATCATAAGTTGGGACAGAGAAGAGTATCAGATAGAGAATTAGCATAGAGTTCTCTTATTTTTTGAAAAAAATCTGTATTATCTCTGTAATCCGGATAAGTCCATGGAAGCGGGGTAAAATTTTTCTGTTTATAGATAAGTGTCACCTCTGCAAATATCCCTTTACCCAAGTATATTCTGTGGCTGTAGTCTTTGGTAGATGTTAGAATAACCCGTGACAGGTTTACATATCCAGGGTCTATGTTCACTGTTCTTCTGTTGTTTATAGAGAGTTTTCTCTCAATCTCACAGGTGAAAATTTTAATATTTCCAATATTTTCTTCCTCAATCAGTTCCTTGAATACTATCCAATCTCTTATAAGATTTTCTCCCATTTCATCCTTATAATAATTCGTATAGGAAAATGGGATTGGATCTCTTCTTGATTCTACTTTTTCAAACTGTTTTGTCAGTTCTTCAATCGGCTCATCAAATGAGTGTCCAATAAGTCCACAAAAAAGTTTTGCAGGTCTGTTCATAACCTATCTTTTGTTATGTATAATTAACCGCAGAGGACGCAGAGTAGGGACACGATTTATCGTGTCCACTAACTGTTGGCTTTGATAAATCAAAGCCCTACTGTGTGCTCCTACAACACGAAGTCTACGGACAGGGATAAACCCTGTCCGCACAAATGTAGGGACAACCCTTGTGGTTGTCCGCAGGGTTGTTTTTGCACGGCATTCTATTGTTTGCTATTGCCCTACCGTTTTTTAGAGAGAAAAAACCAAATAAAAGTCGTCAAGTTTTTTACCCCCCTATTTTTTACTCAATTTTCTAATACCAATACTGTCATTATTATAACACAAAAAGTGGGAAAAGTCAAGAGATTTTTTTTGACAGGATTAACAGGATTTTTATCTAAATCTGTAAGGAGGCAACTCCCGACGGTACTATAAGCGTGAAATTAAGGTACAGCAACCATCTACAGTATAATTTCGTATACAATCAAGGAAAAAATAAGAGGAAAAGGAGAAAAGCAACAGGTGGGGCATCCTGCCTCACTCTCTTCACTGAATCTCGGCTTTCGCCGGGGCAGGCTCTGTGTGGATATCTACCTCTCCTTCATAAATAAAATTGGCTTTTCCTTCTAAGTAAACATCGGTAATCTGGGAGGAGGAGAGATTAAAATATATCTTCAGGACTTCTCCTCCCCGGGTGTGCATCGCTAATGGTGGCATGGCTACCAGGCCCAGAGAGAAGGCCACAATAGCGGAGGCTACGGCTCCTGTTCCGCAGGCTAATGTTTCCTTCTCCACCCCTCTCTCATAGGTTCTCAATCGCAGGGAGTGTCTATTTTCCACTTTAACAAAATTGATATTTGCCCCTCGGGGAGCAAATTCTCTATGGTAACGCAGTTTCCGTCCCAATTCGTTCACGGGCACATCCTCCAGATTCTCTATTAGAAGAACGACATGGGGAACTCCGGTATTGAGATAATGGACTTCGTAGACATTGCTGTCCAATCTCAGATGCAGGTGAAGTTTGATGTCGGTGGGGTCCGAGAGCTTCAGGCTGACTCCTTCTCCATGAACTTCCGCTTCCATCTGTCCCGCCAAGGTCTGAAAAGTCAGGCGTTCTCCATCTATCCCTTTCTTTCGGGCAAACTGAGCCAGGCAGCGTGCCCCATTTCCACACATCTCCGTTTCGCTCCCGTCAGAGTTAAAGATACGCATACGGAAATCGTTCCCCTGGGAAGAATTTTCTAAAAGGAGAAGCCCGTCCGCCCCGATGGAGAATCGCCGTTGGCAAAGCTCTTTAGCCATGTCAGATTCTTTCGGGGGAAGATTCTTCTCCCGATTATCTATGACGATAAAATCGTTTCCCGCCGCCTCCATCTTAGTAAATTTAATTTTGGACATCTTCCCTCCTAATTAGTGTCCGGTGAATAATTCGTTTCCGCGTAGATAAACAGGTAGTGCAAAAATAACCTTGCGGACATTGTAGGGACAGGGCTTGTCCCTGTCCGCAGACCTCGTAAATTGACTTTTTGCACAGCCTCTAAAGCTACACTACTACATGTGATGGATATCCAAATCTAATGTAGTAGCGGATCTTTAGATCCGCCCCAAAAAGGAATATCGGTATTGATTGTGGTTTTGGCAATTTTTCACCGGTAACTATTTAATATAACATTTTCATGGTTTACGATTCTATTACAAAACTGTAGGAGGAGTCTTCTAAGTACGATAATGTCGGGACTGGAAAGTCCTTTCTACAAAACTTGCATTTAGTCCAAAAAAAATACAGACCTTTATTAACACAGCAATATGGCCGTGGTATTCAGCAATGGTATGGGACTCCCTATGATAGATTGGGGTTCAGGGTTATGGCCGGGGTAGTGTAGGGAGATAATACTTTACTCCTCAACCTTTACCATCTGGTTCGGTTCTACCTTAATGGTTCTCACAACCCCTGATGGGAAGTGGACCTTAAGTCTTATCGGTTCACCGAACTCGCCGAACCCAAAGAACTGGATTAAGGAGTGTTGGGAGGTTGTTCCCTTTCCGCCCTGTACCTCCCTGATCTGGACTCTGTTCCCTTGATAAGCCCAGATCCTGGTCCCGATTCCGGCCCGATTAGATATCCGACCCTTAATCTTCACCGATAACCAGTAGTTGGGATTTCCCCGATTCTCGAAGAGCCTGACCCCTGATCCAGATCCAACTAACAGGTCGAGGTCGCCGTCCAGGTCGTAGTCAGAGAAAGCACAGCCCCATCCGTTAAAGACCCGAACTCCGGCGAGCCAGGTTATATCCCTAAACTTGCCTGACCCTATGTTCTCATAAAGAAATGATCGGCGGTTCTCATAGACCGATGTGATGTATAGGTCTAAATCTCCGTCCTTGTCAATATCGCCCCATGACGGGTCCGAGTGGGTCTCATCATAGCGAATTCCAGCCTCAGCCCGCCGGTCCTGGAACCTGAAGTCCGGAGGCCCTAAGTTCTCAAGTAACTGGGTCCGATTTGAGAACTGAATGAAGCGGGGATGAGCCAAATTAGCACAGATAAGATCCAGGTCGCCATCACCGTCATAGTCGCCCCATTCCGATCCAATGGTGTGTCCCCACCATCCGTCCCGATGTACACCGGCTACACCCCGTCTCAATGCCTGATTGAGAAACCTTCCATCACCCTGATTCTCCCATAGGAAGTTTTCCTGAAGCCTGTAGTTGGAGACATATATATCCAGGTCACCATCTTCATCATAGTCGCCCCAGTTTACACCCCGGCCAGCCCGATCTTCGCCGAGCCAGGGGATAATGTTGGCGGACAAAGTCACATCCTCGAACCTTCCATCACCAAGGTTACGGTAGAGAATATCAGAAAAGTAGGTGTGGGTTGCCCAGTCCTCATACCGGGCGATGTATAGGTCAATCCATCCATCGGAATCGTAGTCGCCCCATGCTGCCCCCTCGGTTGGCAGGGTATTGGTGATCCTTGATGTCCTGGTTACATCCCTGAATCTGCCGTTGCCAATGTTCTCATAGAGGATGTCTGCCTTGGCAGATATGGCATAGATGTCTAAGTCCCCATCGTTATCATAGTCAGCCCAGACCCCACCTGAGGTGTTGGCACCGAGCCCAGCCTCCTCGGTTACCTCGACGAACCTTTCACCTAAAAGGTTGCGAAAGAGACGATTGCCCAAGAGAAGGTCGTCATAGCCATCCCCATCATAGTCGCCCCAAGCGACCCTTGAGGCTCGAACATCGGCCAATCCAGCAGATATGGTTACATTATTGAAGACTATCCCTTCGTAGCCCATCCGGTCCCGTGCATAGTCCTCAAGTCCCTCTCTCGTGCCGAACTCCTGCTCGTATAAGATTGATAATGCCGAATCGGCTCGGGCCGCCCAACGGTTGATTATATCTCCCTTGCAAATTGCCTGGATGTATGCGCCACGTGCTTCAGATCTGAGTCCCTGGTCCTCTTTAATCTTGCCCAATAGATAATAGTAAGGAGCCAGGGTATGGTAGTTGTCGATGTCTAATCTGGTGTTGGCGATGGCGTCCTCAATCCAGATTTTGGATGAGTCGGTCTGGCCGATCTTGAGCAGGGCCCGGGCGTAGTTGAACCTGACATTACCGTAGAGCGCTGGCCGTTTGAGTGCCCATTGCTCAGGACAAAGGTTTGACGGCCTCTCAGTCCCAGGTTCAATCTCAATTGCCCGCCGGGCATAGATTAGGGCTAAATTAGTATCCATTCCTGCCTCGAGGTAGAGAGAGACAAGGTAGTTGTATGCAAACGGGTTGAGAGAATCCTCCTCTATCATCTGCTTTCCAATCCGGGCGAGACAGTCGAACCGTTTCAGTCTTGATAAGGAGCTCAACAACCACTGATAGGCGGTGAACCTCCATTGGGTTATCGGATATGTCTCAAGAAACCCCTTCAGGTATTCTACCTTGGCCGAATCGTCCCTCCAGATAGGGTTTAAGCCACCGTAGAACTTCTCGCCGATGATCTCATACCCCTTAGGGGAGTCCGGGAACTCTCTCAATATTGAGTCCTTATAGGACCAGATACCCAGTGAGTCTTCAAGCATCTGGTAGATCTCATAGCCCAGGGATAGTACCCGTTGACGATTAGATAGTGTATTTAGATACTTGACTACCTCTCCTACTATCGTAGTCCTATCGTCCTGCGGTAATCCCCTTATCGCTGATGTCCAGTAGTTAATCGCTACCTCATCGTCCTTTGGGCTGAGCTCTAATGCCTTCTTCCAGTAGATATTAGCTTGATCATATCTCTGCAGAGCCTGATATACCCGGGCAATTCCCTTCAGTCCAGTTAGGTTCGCTGGGGCATCTAATAGGACAGCTTCATATTCGGCAAGAGCCCTGTCGTACTCTCTAATCGTAGCCAACTCCTCTGCCCGCTCTATCGAGCCCAAAAACAGAAAAATTCCCAATAAGAATATCATCACTATGTTAGACTTTACCCCAGTTGCCAGATCAGTCAACCTTTTTCATTGTTGAATATGATATTGTTGACATCAGCTGTGGTAAGGGTATCTTAAAATAGTTTCAATCTTTGTTTTAATGGAAGTTACTCTCGTGCTCTTTACTCTTTACTATCGCGTCGGTCATCCGGGCAACCTGGGCCATCTCCTTAACATCATGAACCCTGACGATATGAGCGCCATTGGCTATAGCCAAAGAAACAGTAGCCGCTGTGCCCATAACTCTTTGCTCTACGCCAACAGAGAGGATATTCCCGATGAAAGATTTACGTGAAGTGCCAATAGCAATAGGGTTACCTAAGATTCTGAACCTTCTCAAGTTTTTTAAGATTAATATATTGTGGAGTGTTGTTTTGCCAAACCCAATTCCTGGGTCAATAATAATCTTATTCTTCTTTATTCCCACATCTCGGGCGAAAGCAATCTGGTCTCTAAGATCAGTTATTATTTCCGAGATAACCGATTTATAGTATGGATTTTTCTGCATTGTGCGCGGTGTTCCCTTAATGTGCATTATAATTATGGGTACCTTGTAGAGGCTTATCAGCTTCGCTAACCTTATATTTCTCTTAATACCCTTGATGCTGTTCACCATACTTGCTCCTGCATCCAGTGCTGCTTTAGCTACTTCTGTCTTGTAGGTGTCTATAGAGATAGGTATTTTTATGTGATTGGCCAATCTTGCTATAGTGGGAATTACTCTCTTTATCTCTTCTTGCACAGAAACGGGCTTTGAGTCTGGACGCGTTGATTCTCCACCAACATCAATAATATCTGCTCCGTCCTCCACCATTCTCTCCGCAACTCTTATTACTCTATCAAGAGATTTGAGATTATACATCCCATCTCCGCTGAACGAATCAGGAGTAAGATTAATAATGCCCATAATCTGCGTTCTTGAACTCAATTTCAGGCAGTATTCTTTCCAAACCAAATCCCTCATTTCCTTAGAAAGTAGATAGATAAATATGTTTCAATCCTTAATTGAGGTAACTCGTTCAAATTGATAATAGGTGTTCTTATCAGTGTATTCTATATTTTTGCGTCTCATAATTATCTTGAATGAAATGGGATGAATTTCTTAAAACGGTGACAAATTGTCCGCAATTGCTACCGATTCTGTTTTCTTCAACCTCTCCTATGCTGAGTATAACCTCAAATCCATGAGAATGCAAATCATCTACCAACTCTTCTGCGGAGTGAGGATCAAAAGGATCTATTGTGGAAACGAGTTTGTTCTCTCTTACTCTTGTGGTAGGGTTGAGCGGTGTCAGTTTGATGATAAATTTATCTGGGTCAAAGTTTTCCCTAACGATTTTTGGATCTACAGGGTAGTCTCGGGCAGCAGCGAAGTTGAGGGTTACCTTTCTATCCCCATCTTTGAAAAATCTATTGCCGTATTTTGAAATCTCGACAAAGTCCCATTTCTTTACAGGAATCATTCCGTCTCTCTTTTCCCTGTCTGTTGTATGTATGGAAAACTGAAGTTGAAACCGCCCTTGTGAATAGAATCTGTTCTTGATCTCAATTAACCGATCAAAGAATTGATTGGTGCCAGCAGGCGCTACAGTGGATATGGCTGGAGTAAGACCATGTGCCTCGTAAATCTCGGGCAACTTTTCCAGCACATCGAGCACATTGGGGTTGAGAGAAGGCTCGCCCATTCTTGCAAATTGGATCTTGAATTTTGGAATAGGTATCTTTCCATCAGGAAAGCATCTTCTAACCATATAATGAATCTGTTCCAGAATCTCCGCGGTCGTCAGTTTTCCTCGGTATTCTCTACCGGCATCACACATCTGGCATCTCACAGGGCATCCAAATAGTGAGGACACTATAAGAACCCATTTTTTCTCTCGTGGTATCGGTGGTTGAATAGATTCTACGAACTCAACAAAATGATCGTTATCTCCTCTCATTGATGCCACATATACCTTTGCAAGATCCTCTTTTCCATATTCACCTAACATGTTCATTGTGCGTTTCCTCCTTTTAAGAACGCTGTCACTGCCATAGCTGCCAAAAGACCGTCCCCAACAGCAATTCCCACCTGCCTTTTGCATCCTCTCCTCACATCACCTATTAGAAAGAGTCCATCTATTTCTGTCTCTCCATTCTCCTTTACTTTTAAGTCTTTGGATAGCCTATCTGGTAAAACTTCCAAATTTGCTACCTTTCCACAAGCAATAAGTAAATAATCTGAGACGAGAGTGATTTCGTCGCCATCAGAGTTGCATTTTATTATAAGATAGTCATCCTCCTCTTCTAATAATGTTGGTGAGGTGTTAGGAAAGATATGTATCTTTGGATTTTTTTTCACTCTATCCACCAAAAGAGGAAGGCTTTTTGGTTCTTGAGACCTAAAAATTATATCTACTGTACATTCTTCTTTTGAAAGATTGAGTGCATAATCGAATGCTGCATCCCCTCCGCCAATAATGATAAACTTTTCTTCTCTCTTTATAGACGGAATGTCCCTAATCTCATAAAAGACCTTTTTTTCAATAAATTGACTCTGCCCATCTATCTTGATCTTTTTTGGCATAGTTCCAGTAGCCACGATTACAGAACGAGAAAGCAGTTCGCCTTCACTTGTGTCAAGGTGGAAGAACTCTTCTTTTAATACCTTTTTTACCTCTGCTTTCCTAACATCAATTCCTGTTAGAGCAAGCTGTTTCTTAAAAAGTTGGACAAGTGCTTCGCCTCTAATACCACCAGGAAAACCCGGATAATTTTCCACAAGATTAGCGTTCAAAAGAACCCCGCCTACCTTATTTCGTTCTAAAAGGAGAGGATCAAACCCAGCCCTCTTTAGGTATATAGAAGCGGTTAATCCTGCCGGTCCAGCCCCTATAATAGCTATGTCGTGCAACATGTTGATTCCATACTCCTCAAGACTTCTTTTGTGGTTACTGGGATGACAAAACCATCAGACAATGTCTTCAAACTAGAAAGGTGAAGTTCCTCGTATTGGGAAGCAGTAGCATCTATAACAAAAAAGACCTCAAAATCCTTCATAAAAGCTTCTCTCGCTGTGCTTTCGCAGCAGAGATGAGTCATTACTCCTGTGATTACTATATTCTTGACACATCTGTCTCTAAGTACCTGCTCCAGTCCTGTTTTTTGAAACGCACTATACCTTGTTTTCCTTATCACTATCTCTGATTCTTTTGGCTCAAGCGGAAAGACGATTCTTGAAAAAAAACTGCCTTCTCTAACTGTGTCACCCCACCATCTCCCCATAATTCCCTCATCTTCACCATGTTCCAGGGAATAGCGAGTAAAAATTACAGTCTGATTATTCTTTTTATGGGTGTTCAAAAGAGCCTTTATGTTAGGAACGATAGTCTTTGCAGAGGGAAGAAAAGCGTGAGATTTTTCATTTAGAAAGAACTCCTGCATATCTATGACCAGCAATGCAGACGATGGGGGATCAATCTTGAATCTCTCCTTTCTTCCCCTTACATAGTATTCAATCTCTTTCAACCATTTTTGCGTCTTCATAAGAATGTTATTTTCGGAAACATACAATTCCTTCATAGACACCCCATCTGAATAAACGAAGAAAAATTGAGAATTATGAATTGAGAATTAAGAATTAGGTTGATTTTGAGGTCTTTACGAACAAGAATTGAGAATTATAAACACTTCTTTAATTCTACATTCTTAATTCTACATTCTTAATTCCCTGCGTAGCAGGGCAGTTTCAATCCTTGTTTTAATAAACCCTGATATTAAACTTTAACATACTTTTTGAAAAATGTCAAGGAAAAAATAAAAATTAAGAATTATAAATTGAGAATTAAGAATTACTCAAATGTGGGACTCCTGCCTGCCCGCTGTCTGTTTGGCGGGACCTTGACTGTGGGAAAGCCCTTCTGGGCTTGATATCATCATCGAGGGCAGAAGCCCTCTCCCACATCAGGAGATGCCTCCCACACCTCCCGACGGCACTATATAAAATTAAGACACAGCAACCATCTACAGTATAATTTCCTAAGCGATCAAGTAAAAAATGTTCCGTAACAGAGAAAAATAAGAAGAAAAGGAGAAATATGGAGAAGGGGAGAAAAGCAACGGGTGGGACTTCCAGCCCCACACTCTGATTGGGGTGTTGTGGTGTCAGGTGTCAAGAATTGAGAATTAAGAATTGAGAATTAAGAATTAGGTTGATTTTGAGGTCTTCACA
>CAYRBN010000053.1:0-9984 GCA_964422625.1 uncultured bacterium
AGTAGTAGCGTAGCTTTAGCTACGCAAAGTAGTAGCGTAGCTTTAGCTACGCAAAGTAGTAGCGTAGCTTTAGCTACGCAAAAGTGTTCTTATATTTCAAAAACATCCGAACCAAGGTATGGATAATCATGATAATCCTCTACAAGTCCCTTTCTCACCGGATTGTTGAGGATATAGAGTGCTACTTCTTTTATGTTTTCTGTCTTACGCAAAATGTGGTCGTAGAAACTTCTCTCCCAGAGGGGTTTTTCATATTGTTGCTTAAAATGGAAACCACTCAACTGCTTGAATCTCTGCGCAAATTTAACAAGATTATTTTGACTATCTCCTGAAAGCAGGCAATGTAAATGGTCTGGCATAAAGCAATAAGCAAGGATTGTATAATTCATCTGGTTCGTAGTTTTCCTTAAATAATGCTGGACATCGTTGACAACCATAAGAGATGTAAAATAAGGACTCCTTTTGTGGGTGCAGATTGTGATGAAATAGCAGTAGGAGGATGAGTAGTTAAAGTTTTTTAATCTTGGGGCATGAAAGTATTTCTTTTTCTGTTTATTTATCATGGTCTGCTTAAAGTAGTAGCGTAGCTTCAGCTACGCAGAGTTATTGCGGAACTGAAGTTCCGCTACTACATTTGTAGGCGTAGATAAATCTACGCTTCTACATTTTTGATGGCGGGTCTAAAGACCCGCTACTACTTATTGCGGAACTGAAGTTCCGCTACTACATTTTACAGGATAGAAAAAATGCTCTCCGCAATTTTTTGATTCAGGTGTAAATTATATTGTTCAGCAATTTTTTCTGCATTATAACGGTTGGCTGTATAATAACGATAGAAGAGAAAGAGAAAGTCAGAAACCGCTATCGCATAATTCCCTGATATAATACTACTTACAACGAGACTACCTAATAGTGTATTCAATAAAAAGGCATTCAACCCATTGCGTATATCGCCTACATAAATCTGTCCCGAACCTGGAATGAATGTGGATAGTGTTTTTGCAAAAGACTCTGATTTTGCTCTTCCCTGGACAGAGTCAAAAATAGAGTCCAGAGATGCAACATAAAAACTATCAGGGCTAAAAAATGCTCCGAGAGCCTCTCTCGCCTTGTTTAATCTTAGATTATACAAACAGGCAACCCCCCTAAAAAATGTGGCTCTCCTTCTTATGTCAGTGAACCTACTAAAAGACTCCACTTTCAAAAGCTGAAACTCTGCAGCACTATAATTACCACTCGCAATAAGGCTTATTGAAAGGTCTATCTCCCTTTCGTTCTTTATACTGTCATTTGGGGCTGTGGATATAGCAAGTCTCATGGCATTTAGAGCCTCATCCCAATTTTTAGAGTTGCGATACGCTATCCCAATCCTGTAGTGTGAATGACTGGTAAGATTAGTAGAGGGATTAAGGAATAGATATCTTTTGTATTCAGTTATTGCACTCTGATATTCACCTTGCTTAAAGAGAAAATCTGCCAGATTTAATACGGGGGAATAAATGGTCATTATGGAGATTATAAGCGGGAAGATAAGCATAAGGAGATAATAGTGCCATCTATTTTGGATAGAAGGGCATCTCTCTTTTCTTCATTGTGTATCCTTGCTGCGACAACTGAACCATATATATTACCGAGATAAAAAACTACCCCAACAGACGATGAGATCCATCCCCTTATAGAGCGGATACCATCTTTTCTGAACCCCAGATATGCCTGTAAAGCTGCCGCCCCAACTGTGATGAAAGACTGAATGCCATCAATAGAACGTCCAGAGTATATCTTTCCAGCCCCGGGAACCACAGACGAAAGGAGACCAGCAATTGCAGGGCTTTTCTCTGATTTTGAATTGTCGCATCGCTTTTCCTCCTTCTTTATCCCTCTGAGCCTGTTATCATTGGTAAGAAAAGCCTCAACTTCCACTTCTACTACCTATCCCTAATTCAATCATAGCATATCTTGTAATATCTACCAGATTTTTTTCTCTATTTTACCACACTTTTTCCCTTATGTCAAGAAAAACCTTAAACCACAGACCTGTCCCGTCGAAAGACGGGAGTGCATAGAGAATAGAGGGGAGATTTGTGTAGTCCAGGGCATTTTTGAATTTTGATATTTAATATTATCTCTTATATACCTCTATAAATCTTCTGATAGAGCGGTCATAAGTGCGTTCAACATCATTGGGGAAGAGACAGGCAGGAAGCTGTCCCATCTCCCTGTGATACAGGAGGCACTCACAGCATCTGCCCTTTCTTGAACAGGGTTCATAAGTGCAGTTACAATCTTTTTTATTTTTCTCTTGAATACAGTCCATATCAACCTCCCCTCTCTACTCTTTCTCCTTCCCCTTCGTGATCTTATCTGAAACGAATTTCTTTGGGTAACCGCAAGGGTTACCCCTACATATAACTCACTACTCACTACTTTCTACCCTTCCCTCTATCCCCTCCCTCTGTCTCCTTGCTGCTACTGCATAATCTGTATCTGGATAGGCTTTCTCTATCTCTATGTATTTTGCAAGTGCGGATTTTAGATCTCCTTTTATATTCTCTTCTATCCAGGCAATTGCATAGAGAGCCCTGGGACGATAGCCTGTCTCGGGAAATTCCTCTATTACTGTCGTATACTCTTTTATTGCCTCATCTACATTCTCAAACTCCAAAAGCCAGATCTCTGCAAGTCTCATCCGGGCAGAAACCAGCTCCTCCACAGTAGGAGGTTGGGGGGCGGGGAGTGTATCACCCCCCTGGTCCATAGTATCAACACAGGTAGTCTCCAGTGTATCTCTCATCCCTAAAATTACCTGGATCTCAACTATTTCTTGTAGTGCAGATGCCTTTTTTGTTGCTTTTTTTCCTATTTCACTGGTCGGTCCATATTCTTTAGCGGAGTTATATGCCTCTAATGCCTTCTCTAAATTCATCTCTTTTTGATGAATCATAGCTATCCTAAATAGGCTCTCCTGGGTATCTACCTCTAAAAGAGTGGATATGGCACTCTCAAGATCCCCCTCCAATTCATAACAGAATGCAATCCTTTTTTTCAGTATATTTTCTTCCTCTTTATTTCCCGGTTCAATGAGGTCATATATATTCTTTGCCTTTTCAATATCTCCCATTAAGAGGTGGATATTAGCCATTCTCATAGAAAGGTCAAATTGATCCCCACCCTCGGAAATTGCCATCTCGTAATAGTTGAGAGCATCCTGATATTTACCAAGTGAGTTCGAAGCCTCTCCAACTATTTTGAGTACCTCCTGTCTGAACTTCCCGTCATCAAAAGAGTCAAGATATGAAAGACCTTGCCTTAGTGCGTTCTCATAGCTACCAGAGGAAAAGTAGGCGGCCGTAAGCCAGTAATCTACCTCCTCCTTTATCTTCTGTTCCCTGCTTGCTCTTTTAAACCATTTTGCCGCCTCTATCTCATCTCCTCTCGTAAGGGTTATCTTACCAAGCATAACCTCTGCCTCTGGGACAAATCTGCTTTCAGGATAGAATCTTATAAGTTCGTTGAATTTGAGCTCTGCCTGGGCTGTATCACCTTTTTTATAAAAAGATTTACCCACGAGCATAACCGCATCATCAGCCCATCTGGAATCTGGAAAGAAGGCAAGAATTCTGGCACACCTCTCTATAGTCTCATTAAGCAGGGCTATATTTGGGGTCTCTCCTTCTGTTGCCCTCCTGTAGTATTCCATAGCCCTATAGTAGATATTATAACTGTTCAGATGTGCACAGGATGAGAGAAAGATACAGAAGTACACTAATATAAAACCAATCTGTTTTATTTTTGTATAACGAGACATAGTTAAGATTAAAAATCACAAATCTCAAGAACCACATGGAGGACAAATCACAAATTACAAATAACAAAATTCAAACAAATCCCAATAACCAAAATTCCAATGTTCAAAACAAGTTTGGTCTTTGGATATTTGGATTTAGATATTGTTTGCTATTTGGTGCTTGTAATTTGGAATTTGTCTGTTTAGCACTACTTACTCTTTACCAAAATAGAATTGAAAATCTTGATGAACTCTGAAGACTCTTGTATAAGGAATTTGGCTTCGCTATCTTCCATTAATTTATTAGTTTCTACAATCAACCTGACCCAATAACGACTTTCCTTTGATTCCTTACGGCATATTTTTATCCTCATTTTAAAATCCTTCTTGCTCATCGACTCATTTGCCTCAATGTAGTTTGCACCCACAGAACCACTAGCCCTCACTGCTTGACTAATGAGTTCCTTGTTTTCCACGGTTTTTGGTAGTCTTTTACAGAACTCTATCACTCGCTTAGCGAACTGAAAAGTTCTTTCCTCTAAATCATAAATCTTATTTGGAATTTTGTTCATTGGTATTTAGATACAGATTGAGAGGCAAATTACAAATAGCAAATAACAAATTTCAAACAAATTTCAATAACCCAAATTCCAATGTTCAAAACAACGAAGTTTGTAATTTGGTGTTTGTAATTTGAAGTTTGTTTGTTATTTGGTGCTTGCAATTTGGAATTTGTTCATAATTTGGTACTTGTGATTTGGAATTTTATAATCAGTATGACATTGCATAGACTATAATATTTATCCCCATCTTGAATGCCTTCTCTCTTATCTCATCTGGGTTTTTGTGAACATCCGGGTCTGCCCAACCATCCGATATATTGGTCTCATAGGTATAATAGACAACAAGTCTTCCCTTATAAAAAATCCCATAGCCTTTTGGAGGCTTCTCACCGTGTTCGTGTATCTTTGGTGGTCCTGCTGGAAAACTATAGAAACAGTGGTAGATTGGATGACAGAATGGCAGCTCAACAAAATATAGCCCAGGGAAGACCCTGCTCATCTCTCTTTTGAATGCCTCATCCATACCATAATCATCATCTGCATAAAGAAATCCTCCACTAATAAGATACTCTCTCAAGGACGCAATTTCCTCATCTGAGAACTTGATCTCTCCATGCCCTGTAAGAAATATGAAAGGATAGGAGAAGAGATCTGGATCCTGAAGGCCTATTACATGCTGGTCTGGGTTGGCATTGATCGTTGTTCTTCTGTTTATCTCGGCTGCAAGATTTGGGACGATACAAGGGTTATTATACCAGTCTCCACCCCTGTATTTAACCCTTGCTATGGTTATATCATAGGGTGCAAGTATGATACAGAGTGCCAGGAACCACATATAGGTTATTAGTGATGTCAGGAGTTACCTTCTGACACAGTCATGGTGATTTCATTTATTTACCTTCTGCATTATTATCAGATACTTAAATCCTCTTATATAAAAATTATATTTTCTTGCTCTTTCATGCCAAATTGATGTATTTGATGTTTGGTTATGCCTTGTCACACAAATAATATCAACAGGCTTGAAATACTTATCAAGTATGGAGTACATTTTAAGCCCAACAGGTACAAACTTTTTCTTTTTTGCCTGGTCACCAATAAGCCAAGCTATATACCTCCCTGGCTTCAAAATCCGATGCGCTTCCTTTACGACTTCTTCCAATTTTTCAAAAAATATAGGGTTTTCACAAGAGATGTTGCCAATATTATCTGGATGGTCATTGTATTTTATGTTATCTGAATAAGGAGAATCAATAAAAACAAAGTCTGCCATTTCATTGTCTAAAGGCAATTTTCTGGCATCAGCTTGTTTTATATCTGCTCTGTAAGGAACTATATCAAAACCCAGGACTTTTCGATTTTCCTCCTTGCAAACATCAATACTAGTCCCGCTTCCACACATTGGATCAATAACTAAATCTCCCTCTTTTGTATATCTCTGAATTAAATTCCAGATAATAAATGCAGGTGTTACCCCACGATATTTGTTATCTCCATGTGGTCTATCCCCATAATTTTGAGTTGGAAAGTCCCATAATGTTGTTGTTTCAAAAGAAGGTTTATTATTTTTCATGCTACCACTCTATATTTCTATCAAAAACTTTTCGTACTACAAGTATAAGTAATTTGTTAATTTCTATGAGTGTCCTTTGCTCACCTTCACTTAAGTTCCTGATACTCTTATTCGACTCTTTTGTATGGACAATATTATTCCTAATTGAATAAATAAAATTTGACAGATTGTTGGAAAATTTCTCCTCGTCATCTTTATTGAAGTCATCTAGGTTTACATTCACTGGCAAAAAGTTTTTGCAAAACTGTCTAATATTACTAATATTGCCAACCTCTTCCTTTAATTGTAAGAATTCATTTGAGATATCTTTAATTACCAATTTTAACATTCGTTTTTCTCTTATGTAGTCTCTAATTCTATCAAATTCTTTTCTGGTTTTAACTCTCTTTAGATTTTTTATATACTTGTAGAAATATCTGTAATAATAAGATTCTAGTACATGATATAATTCCAGAAATTGGTAGCTTGGATCTAGATTCTCCATTGCGGATAGATAAAACTTTAGCGAATCAATATTATATTGTTTTCTAGCTGTTAACAAAAAAGAATTCGTATCCTTATCGTAGATTTCATTGATATTTTGTGAAATATTTATTTTTGTAGTAGTACGTCTCTTGCATTCGATAAGTCCAAAATCGGTACATAGTCTATATAATGCCTTTTCTTGTAAAGTTTTTTTATCTTTTTTTATCTTTAAAATATACTTCATTGGTTGAAATAAAGAACAAAAATTAATGCATATATCTGAGCCTACACTGAAAACATAATCCTTAATAAGTCTTTCTTTAAGCTGGAAAATAAAGAGAGACAATACCTCTTTTGGATAATCTAAATCCTCTCTGCTATCTTCATTTATGAAGAAATACCCCCAGTAATATCTCCTTTTGGATATAGAGAATAAACCAGCACTCTCTTTATCTTCTAAATTCACAAGAGGAGACTCTCTTAATTCTATATAGACATAATTATTTAACTCTAATCTTTGTCCAATAGGTTTATCGAACTCAACGGCAGTTTTGTTTAAGAATAAAATATTAAATATAGATGTAGAAAATTTAATTTTTAAATTTGCAAAATCAGCTTTATACTCTTTATCATCTTTTTCATAAACAGCGCTTTCAACGGAGTCTAAGAAGTTCTCTTTAGTTCCCCATAAACTATTTCTAACTTCTTGAGGATATAACGATAAAACTTCGTTGTAGAACTTTAAGGCTTTTCCTTTATTTATATTTACCATGGTTATTATCCTTGAACTGCTCTCCCCCATGTCGTTTTGAAGTCGTTCTCGCCTGCAAAGAATCCATTAAATGCGTGAAAGAAAAAATTTCTCAGAGTAATACCAAACTTCTTTGTTCCGGCTTGCTCACTTTTAAGAATCGCACTTAGAATTCTTAATTCTAAAGGATCTATAATACCTTTATCAAAGATTTTAAAGAATTCGCTTTCCCTGGTTTTGAAATTTTCATTATCTTTATACCTAGCGTTACCACACGACGCAAAAAATCCTGATAAAAAAGGCGCAGAATTCATGAAATCATTTCTTGAGGTCCATTCTAACGACTTCTCATTTCCAAAATCATCTGTCTCTGTCATTCTCTCCTTATACTTTTCCCAAAGTTTCCCATCTAAACTAAATAATAAATTTGAAAATTGTTCTATATCATCATCACTGCTCAATTTCAACGTACTTGAATGTTCCTCAATAAATCGCATTCTTTCTAATTCTGTTACAACTATATTTGTTTTATCAACTATTGGATCACGTATATTAAAAGCAGTAAGATCTTCAACTAAATTTGCGAAACTATACCGATATGGCTCTTTTGAAGGAAAAGAATCTTTGTATGTGGAAAATGCTATATTTTCTATTCCACGTGCATTGGCAATATTTGATATTGTTTCTTTAAGTGGTATATATAGAATTCCAAGTTGATGGCGCATACTCATTTTAAATTGGCCTGTGTTTAATACCAATATCTTATACAAGAGAGCATTTGTTTTTATAGAGTACCACAACTCGGCTCTTATTCTCGAATTTTTGAACTGTTTTAATTCTTCAGGTCTATCTTTCAAGTTATCAATTGCATTTAAAATACAATACGTTCTTTGCAAACCATCTAATATCGAAAGCGATTCTTTATCTATTTTCTCGTTTATTGTTTGTTCTATTTTTTTTATATTTTTTATATCTTTTATAATATTTGAAAATTTTTCTCCGACCACTAACGAAAGTGGGGGCATAATTGTACCTTCTTCCAAATCTTTTCTTAAACGGTTATAAACATCTCTTTTTCTTGATATTACTTTACCACGTTGTATCCGCAAATTCTCTAGATTATTTTCTATTAAATAGATATATTCTCCGATTGGTATATCTATCAGCATACAATTTGCATCTACTTTATTATCCTCTTTTACATCAAATACTCTAATTTTACCAAACATAACTCCTCCTTAAAAAGTAAAGAAAATTACTCATCTTTATCCCAATTATAATAAGTTCCTATTACTGTGTTATACATCTCAGTTTCAAATCTTTCCTTCCACTTATCTTTTTTAAGCTTGGCACCAAGAATATTACCCAAATGAACTTGTGCGAAAAGTAAAAAGTTCCTTCGTTTGACAACATCAGGTGGATATGGTGCAGAATCAGGTTTGTTGACCCTGAGTTCGTAGTCAATTTTTTTGAACTCCTGCTTAATTTCTTTTCTGGTCATTTTATCACCTCTCGTTTTTTAATAAGTTTCTTAAATCTTCTATAAAATGTTCAAACAGTTTAACCTTCTCACTTTCCTCAATTTTTTCTTCTGTTAGTACATAACTCCCATCCAAATCCACTTCTACAATAGCTCTTCCTTTCTTCGTTGGCTTCTTAAAAGTGAGTGTCCCATCTTCATCTGGCGTAATAAAATAAACTTTAATGTGTTTTGTTGCTTCATCTTGGACAAGCTTAAACTTCCAGTAACCAGTCTGAGCGATTCGTTCTCGTAAAGTAACCTTACTTGAAATGGCAGCCAAGACTTTATAATTTTGAGGACGATAAATAATGATATCAACATCTGGTAAATGTAATCCAAATTCTCCATAGTCTATGGCTAAATTCCTTTTTACCTGGCTTAATTCTCTGGATAGTCTTGTAGTTCTTTCCAGTTTATTACCATTAACAACTTTCAATCCAAGATATTCAACTTCATCAGTAATAAGATATTGGACCAACTTTTCCAAATTTTTTCCTTTGAAAGCTCTCCAACTTTGTTCGTGGTCCCCATTTGGAGTGGGATGTTTTAACCAATCCTGTTTGTGAATCTCCTTTGCTTCTTTCAATAATTTTGAGATATGTTTGTATGTCTCGGCTCCTAACTGCTCTTTTTTTTTAACATACAACTTTTTCAAGTCTTCAAATTTCATGTTGTTACTCCTTTAAGCCAATCACGATATACTCAACAGGATATGCTTCTGAATTTGCATTATCATTACTTGCAAATCTGCCTGTCTTTTCATCTCTTTTTTGCGGAAGTATCTTTAAGGGTATCTCTCTCTTTATAATCCTATCAAGATTAAATCCTGAATACTGCAAACTTTCTGCAAACACCTCTGCATTCAAAATCTCCACCCCTTTCAATATAGTATCACCTATTACATAACAACACCGGCCACCCTCTTTTAAGATACGATAACTTTCATCAAACACCTCTTGCATATCAATAAAAAATGTCTCTATCTCTCTTGCCATCTTCTTACTCTTTTGTTGCATTTCATCAACGATCTCTTGGGCTATGATACTCTTTAACTTTCTGTTGTTAGAGTTCTTGTAAGCTGAACCAATGAACTCTTTTTTATAAGCTGTTAAACCATCTGCAAAATCTAACCAGATGGTAGAAAGTTGATGTAAATCAGCGTACTCATAGCTCGTAACATAAGGACTTGAACTAACTATTAAATCTATGTTATTATCAGCTACAGGTTGAAGTTTGGCATCCTGGGCTTTTATGTTTAAATACTCGTTCAATCTCTTTTTAACTTTCTGTGGGACAAATTGATAAAAACCATTATTCCCTCTTTGC
>CAYRBN010000054.1:0-9878 GCA_964422625.1 uncultured bacterium
TTTGTCAATATAAAAATATCAAAGAACACTCTACCACACTAAATGGTCATGAACCAAAAAATATTGGTGTTCCTGAGGTGCGAGGCTCAACTGATGTTACCTGCTCACTAAATCTTCTCAATAACTTCTCGCACCATACACCTCCTCTTGAATAGATGGTGACCAGAAATCTGTCACCTTCTTTGTTTATATATCTATCCTTTATCTCATCAGGTAAGTTTTCCAGGGTGATTACATCACCGGAGGTCATCTCAAGAAGCATCTCTCTCATCACAGGAATATATGCCCTTTGAAAATTACTGATAGTGGGAATGGAGAGAGCATTAATAGTCCTATCAATAGCACCATTTTCTATAATCTCATCAGATTTTTCAGTCACCCGCAGTTGACCCCCAATAAATGCAAGTTCCCCAATCTCTATTATATTATCCCTCAGTCTCCCCAGTTCAGTGCCCAATTCTCTTATTGACCTCTCATCTGTTGAGTAATTAAATCTTCTTTCTTTAAGGTCTTCCCTAAATCCCTCAATTATTGGAATTCTGACATCCTTCTGTTCTGTGTAAGGGGGGAGAAACGCAGATATTGATTCCACTCCACCAACGAGGGATCTCCTTTCCATCTCCTCTTCTATAGTTCGTGCCTCGTCTATTGATTCAACAGTAACCATAGAGGCATCAGGGCTTATCTCAAATTTTTCAATGATTCGTTCCTGGACAGTCACAGAAGGCATTCCCTTGGGCATCATCTCCATCATATCGTACTGGTAATCCACACCCCTGGCAAAAAGGAAGAGAACCACTGTGGTTACTATTACAGAGATACCTACTGGCAACCTGTGTCGCAAGATAAATATTCCCAGATTCTCCAAAAATAGAAACTGAGGAGCTCTGGGTGTGGTGGTAGATAAGAATCGTTTTGGCCTGATCCTCTGTTGCAGACAGAAGAGTGAAGGCAGGATAATCATTGTAGAGATAAGTGTGAGTATGATACCTGTTCCAAGAACAATTCCCATCTCAGCAAGCACCTTCAGTCCTGTAAATGTGAAGGTGAAAAATACAAGAGCAGTAGTCATTGCACCGGCTACTACACCCCTTCCAACCTTTTCATACATTGTCTTTATAGCATCTTCAATGCCCATACCTTCTGCCCTCGCCTCGGTAAAACCAGAAGTAATATGAATGGCAAAATCAATCCCCAATCCTAAGAGAAAAACAGCAAAAAATGCGGTGAACATATTGATATGACGATATACTGCGCCAATAAATCCAGCAGTATATATTATTCCACAGATAAGAGGAACCATAGCAATCCCCGGTGCCGTCCACATCTTAAAGGAGATGATAAGAAGAGCAAGTATTAAAAATATAGCAACGAGTGTTGATACAGCCATCCCTTGAACAATGCCTTCTTCCTCCTCAAGTCCCATTGGCATCATACCTGTTATGCCCATATCTAAATCAGGGAATCCTTCATTGAAGTTATCAACCGTCTCTCTCACCTCCCGGGCAAGAGCCATTGCGCAGGCATAGTCATTAAGCGAGACAGAAGGCTGGACCTGAAGGATGAGCATCTGTCTGTCCGGTGATAAAAAGAACTCATCTCCAAGTAGAAACTGCCTGACCTGTTCAGGTTCTGCCTCAAGTGACAGGAAGCTGATAAGTCCATCAAGCGATTGAATTGCCATCAGTTCATCTTTTGCAGTTGCAAATCTGTCCTCATCACCAATTACCTCCTCCTCAAAATTGTCATTTATTGCCCGAAGAAGGGGAAGGAGCTCTAAGTTGGAAAAAATTTCAACAGAGTTATTCAGGTCATCTTCTTCCTGCAGCAGAAAGGCATGTCTTCGTATAAAATCGGTATCTACCCGGTAGTCAACCCTTCGGACATTATCCAACTCAGCTAAAATCGGTGCAAGTTCTTCTGCTGACTGAACCAACTCTTCCCTGTTTTCTCCCTCAATACCGATGAAGATAGCTGAGGCAGAATGGAAGTCAGTGATGATTTGATTAAACTCTTCTACCTGTGGCAGCCCTTCCGGAAGCAGATCAGAAAAATGCAACTGCATCTGAATGCGCTCGGCAAAAAAGCCACTGATTAAGAGCATTGCAAATGCGACGAGGAGAACTTTGCGATAGTGGGAACAGATGATATGTGACAGGCTATCAAAAATTTTCATAATACTTCCTCAAATAGGATGAAAAAATAGATGAAGCAGAATAAATAATAACATAATTAATGTCCGATGAATAATTCGTTTTTTGCGTAGATAAAGCTACGCTACTACACGGGATGGATATCCAAAGCTAATGTAGTAGCGGATCTTTAGATCCGCCCCAAAAAGGAATATCGCTATCTATCGTGGTTTTGGTAATTTTTCACTAGTATAATTAATTATACTATAGAAAAGATACTATAGAAAAGGAAAAAAGTCAAGGGAAAAAGGAGGAGATGTTACCTCAAAATTGCAGTGATTCTTAGAGTTCCAACTTCCAGGTGTAAATTCCTTTGGATTCTTAAGTCTTATTGTAACTCAAGAATCTTTGTCTCTTACAAGTCTCTTAAAAGTCCCTGTTAAAATGCCTTTTGGAAAGTCCTATTTGACCCCTACTTGACAAGTTTTTCTTATCCTTTTAACTTCACGAACTGCAATTTTATCTTTGACCTAACTGGTTAATTTTTTTCTTGACAAATCTAACTTTATGTGATATAATCAAGAATCATGTTTTGGTAGATTTAGATTTTAACCTTTAACTTTAACCTTACTATGGGGGTGTGGTTATATGAATGAAGATATTATTGGACTGATAGATGAATCAATGAAGGCAAAAGAAGGAGAGGTGATAAAGGGTATGGTGGTCAAGGTGACAGACAGTGATATACTTATAGATGTTGGTCTTAAGTCTGAGGGAATTATATCTATCGGGGAGTTCAAAAAGGATGGAGTTCCCGTGGTGGGGGATGAGGTTTATGTCTTTCTTGACAGGATAGAAGATGACGAAGGAAGAGTTATTTTATCAAAAGAAAGGGCAGATATGGTCCGTATGTGGGATATAGTCAGAGAGTCTTGCGAAAAAGGGAAGTATATAGATGGAAAGATAACGCAAACTGTAAAAGGTGGATTTCAGGTTGACCTTGGTGGAATAAACGCCTTTCTTCCCGGCTCCCAGGTCGATTTTCAGCCTGTTAGTGCAGATGACTTTATCGGAACATCCCACGAGTTTAAGATACTGAAACTCTCTGAGGGAAGAAAGAATATAGTCATCTCAAGAAGAGCTATCCTTGAAGAGTCTATGGAGAAACAGAGAGAAAAGACATGGGAAAATATAGAGAAAGATGCAATTCTTGAAGGAAAGGTAAAAAATATCACAGACTATGGTGCATTTATAGACCTGGGCGGTGTTGATGGTCTTCTGCATATAAGTGACATTACATGGGGGAGACTCTCACATACCTCTGATGCTCTACATATAGGAGAAGAAGTCAAAGTTAAGGTTCTAGAATGTGATAGAGAAAGGCAGAGAATAGCACTCAGTATGAAACATCTTACCCCACATCCGTGGGAGGACATAGATGTCAGGTTTAAGATAGGAATGGTTGTCCAGGGAAAGGTGGTCTCAATAACTGATTACGGTGCATTTATTGAACTGGAGCCCGGAGTTGAGGGGCTTGTTCATATATCCGAATTTTCCTGGACACAGAAGGTGCGGAGCCCATCAGATTTTCTCTCCATCAATGACATAGTAGAGGTAAAAGTGGTCTCTATAGACAAAGAGCAACAAAGAATGTCTCTCTCCATCAGGGCACTTGTAGAAAATCCCTGGGCAAAGGCAGAAGAACTATACCCAGTTAACTCTGTTGTCAAAGGGGTGGTGCGTAAGTTTACCGCCTACGGAGCCTTTGTCGAACTTGAAGATGGGATAGAGGGACTTCTACATATTAAGGATATATCATGGACAAAAAGACTCTCTCATCCATCGGATGAACTGCGTACAGGACAGGATATAGAGTGTAAGGTGTTGTCAATAGATATAGAGGCACAGAGGCTATCTCTTGGGTTGAAGCAGATGGAGGAAGATCCTATAAGAAAATTTGTAGAGGAGCATGCAATAGGTGATATAATTCCAAATGTCGCGATAACAAGGGTGCTTGACAAAGGGCTTGTTGTGGATGTAGGAGGAGTAGATGGTTTTGTGCCATATTCACATTTGACAGAACAGGCAGGAGAGATCCGTCAGAAATATAGTGTAGACGAGAGAATAAGTGTTAGGGTGATAGAGATGGACGAGGAAAGAAGGAGACTTATATTTTCTCAAAGTGGGTATGAACCTGTAATTGAAGAAAATTCATGATCCTACTTCTTCTGATAACCAGTTTACCTATCTCTGTGTATGACATGCCAAACGATGTAGAAGGACCGTTTTTCTAACATTTGGTATTCCCGTAATAAGGAATATCTTGATGGTGCAGTAAAAACGGTTCTTACTTCTGTGGTTAATTCTTTCACAATACTGTAAAAAGAAACGGGAGGTAGAAATGCATACCATTACAGTAAAAAGTGATAAGCCAATGGTGGTCATTCCTGTAGACGATTATGAGAACATGAAAGAGACCATTGATCTTCTGGCCTCAAATCCTGAGTTATTACAGGAACTTAAAGCAGAACGGAGCAAGATAGAAAAAGGCGATTATATTTCTCTTGAAGACTTTAAGAGCACATATAAGGTACAATAATGTATCAATTAATCCTTTCGAGAAAGGTAGAAAAAACTTTGGCAACCCTTCAAAAAACTGATAGTAAACTCTTTAACAAGGTCATTCAATCTCTGGATAAGATTTCAGAGGATCCATATTGTGCAAAGGCTTTAGTAGGAAACCTTGAGGGATATTACTCATATAGAATAAGAGACTATAGAATTATATTTGAGATTGAAAAACAACAGCTGCTTGTCTATATTGAAAAAGTAGAACACAGAAAAAGGGTATATAAACATTTTTCCACAGTCTTATAAGGGGTTAGAGAGAATAGCAAGTTAAATAATCCAGTTAGAGCAGATTTGGTTGATATGAAAAGAAGGAGTGATTATGCTATCTATTATCACTTTCTTGGTGATAACTATAGATCTATCCGCAACTCTATGTTGTCAGAAGCTGGCGTCTGACTGTGGACAGCCCAGGTTGTATGAATATAGCTACAATTTCAAACCCTGCACAGTAACCATCAGGAATAGGAGCAACGAGGAACGAGCTGCACAACTATTAGCAGATGCGGGAAGGTCACTTAGAACATTTAGAAAAAGTTATTATCTAAGCTGTGCCATGGCTATAGTGGGACTAATACTTATGGGAGATCTCCCAGGCATTGGAGAGGACTCAGGCAGGAGAAGGACAGGGCGTCTTTTAGCCACAGGTGGTGGTCTCGGGATGATACTCAGCTTTGCTTATATCGGAAGAGCAGGGGACAAACTGATAGAGATAAGTAAGGAACTAAAGAGATAAATGATGGAAAAGGGGGGAGAATCTGGCTTCGTTTAATATAGGTGAAATAAATCTGTTATCATGAAAAGGTTATTCTACATAATACCCCTTATCCTTCTCTTTATCTCTCTCATATTCTGGGGCATAAGAAGAGGGGAAGATGAGCAGGTATTGCTGAATGCCTCTATGCTCTGTCTTTCCTGTATTGGTCTAAAGTGAGAAGAATAATTCAATTTTTATCTCTTATAATCTCCAACAGCTTTTTCTCTGCCCTGTGGAGAAGAACAATATATCAAGGTTCTACAAAGTCAATAAGTATTCCCATCCTTAACTGTTATGCCTGTCCCCTTGCAAGATTCTCCTGTCCTATAGGAGCAATCCAACACTTTGTTATTGCAAAATCTATTCCTTTTTATGTTATTGGGATATTGGGGACCGTGGGAATATTTCTTGGAAGATGGACCTGTGGATGGTTATGTCCATTCGGGCTTCTGCAGGATCTCTTGCACAAGATAAGAGGAAAAAAGATAAGCCTGAAGTTCGGTTGACAGTTAACGGTTGACAGTTGACGGTTGACAGTTGACGGTTGTCTGACACCTAACCAAAGACGGTTATCGGTTATCAGTAAAGACCACAGACCGCAGACCGCAGACCGAAGACCTGTAGCCTGACACCTAACAAACTAACAAACTAACTAACCAACTAACAAACTAACAAACTAACCACCTGATTTGACCTGATGGCAATAAAAGAGAAGATAATAGCGCTCATAGAGGTAATCAGACCATTAAATGGATTGATTGCTGGTCTCTCTGTCTTTATCGCGGTCTTTCTTGCCGGGCATCCAATAGGGTATCTTATCTGGCTTGTGGCTCTCTCTTGTTTTTTTATCACATCTGGAGGGAATGCAATAAATGACCTGGTTGATGAGTCCATAGACAGAGTTAATAAACCCAAAAGACCCATCCCATCGGGGAGATTATCTAATAGAGAAACCCTTTTTTTCTCTATCTTTTTGTCTATTGTCGGAGTTCTTCTTGGAGGGGTTGTATCCTTACAACTGCTTGAAATTGCAATACCTGCGGCCATTCTTCTCTATCTTTATTCGTTTTTCCTGAAAAGAGAAGGGTTTAAGGGAAACATAGCGATTGCTTTTCTTGGAGGGCTTCCGTTTGTATATGGAGGAGTGGCAGTAGGCTCTATACAGGTAACGATAATACCCTTTATATTTGCGTTCTTTCTCCACCTTTCAAGGGAACTTACAAAGGATATTGAGGATATGCAAGGAGATAAAGGATATGCACGAACATTTCCACTTCTCTATGGCACAAGAAAGACAATAAAACTGATAGATATACTTTTGGGGCTTCTTATAGCATTTACCTTAGTCCCTTACATAGCTGGTATCTATAACCTACCATATCTCATTGGAGTCATCCTCCTTGTTGACATCCCACTTCTTCTATTCCTTTATCTGATAAATAAGAGAAGAATATCATTCAGCCATGCGGTTAAGATGCTTAAGCTCTGTATGCTTGGGGGGATGGTTAGTCTGGTTCTGGCAGGGGTTGGTTGGTTAGTTAGTTAGTTGGTTAGTTGGTTAGTTGGTTGGTTGATCTGTTTGGGATTTTGAGTTTAGAGTTTGTTTAGGATTTAGAATTTAGAGTTTAGGATTTGTTAGTTAATTATGGACTACTTCGCTCATAATACTGTGATAATAGAAGAGGGAGCAATTATTGGCAGAGGCACAAAAATATGGCACTTCTCACATATAATGGGAGGGGCAAGAATCGGGAAGAACTGTAATATTGGTCAGAACTGCTTTGTTGCAAAGGATGCTGTTCTTGGAGATGGGGTGAAACTTGCAAACAATGTCTCTGTCTACACCTATATAACTCTTGAGGATAATGTATTTGTTGGACCGTCTGCGGTCTTTACAAACGATATAAATCCACGAGCCCTTTATCCAAAAGGGGGAAAGTGGATACCAACGCTTGTGAAGAGAGGTGCAACCATTGGTGCAAATGCTACAATAGTCTGTGGGGTTACTATAGGAATATCGGCATTTATTGGCGCGGGTGCGGTTGTTACGAAAAATGTGCCTGACTATGCAGTTGTTACCGGAGTTCCTGCAAGTCCCATAGGCCGGATGTGTGAATGTGGGGAAAAACTCTTATTTAAAGACTCTATTTCAGATTGTAAGAAGTGTGGAAGGAAGTATAGACTGGAACAGGGAATCTGTAAGGAGGCGATCTAATATCTGTCTTGTGAAAAATGGTTCTTTTTAGGACGCAGATAAACGGGATGATGTAAATTTTCTATTTGGTGAATTAGAGAGGTCTGCGGACAGGGATAAACCCTGTCCCTACAATGTAGGGACAACCCTTGTGGTTGTCCGCAGGGTTGTTTTTGCAGAGCCTCAGTAGATTACTACTGCCTGCATTACCAAGGTAATGCACTCCAATCCCTGACCGTAGAAAAAAGAATCTTAATAATCTGCGAAGGAGAAAAGGGGAAGAGAGCAATTTTCATTTTGCATTGAGCGATAGCGTATAACATGAGTATTCTTATCTTATTCCTAATACTCTCCTCTCCTAACTATGTCTATATTGAAGTAGAAAAGGGAGAGGGGGCTGGGAGAATTGCTGAAAAGCTGTATGAGAGCGGGGTCATAAGGTATCCCCTCTTATTCACTCTATGGGCAAGAATTACGGGGAGTGACAAAAGGATAAAGGCAGGCAGATATGAGTTTAGAGTTCCATCCAGGATAAGAGATGTATTGAGGAAGATGGTAAGAGGTGAGGTTCTCAATATTCGGGTTACCATACCAGAAGGAGTAACTATTTGTGAGGTTGCTCAAAGATTCCAATATAAAGCAGGTATGGACAGTGCAGAGTTTATGAACCTTGTAAGGGATTCTTCACTCATAAGTAGTTTCGGGCTAAATGCACCCAGTCTTGAGGGGTTACTTTTTCCTGACACATATTTTGTTTTTGATTCTATTCCTGCGACCAGGGTGATAGAGCTAATGACGAGACGGTTTTTTAATGTATTTGATTCTTCTATGCAGAGAAGAATGGAGGAGATTGGGTTCACATTGAACCAGATAGTTACTCTCGCATCTATTATTCAGCTAGAGGTAAAGGTGAAAGAGGAGTTACCTTTAGTCTCTTCTGTATACCATAACAGGTTAGCTAAGGGTAGAAGACTTGAGAGCTGTCCCACGATCTTATTTTTACTTCCCGAAAGGAGAGATAGAGTGTTTTATGCAGATCTTCTAATAGATTCTCCTTACAATACATATATACACACTGGGCTTCCTCCAGGTGCTATCTGTAATCCAGGTAAGGAGGCACTACTTGCAGCTCTCTATCCTGCAGAAACCGATTATCTATATTTTGTTGCAAAGGGAGACGGCACACATATATTTTCAAGAACATATAGGGAGCATACAGCAGCAAAAAGAGATCTGAGATGAGAGTAAGTAGTGAGTTATGTGTAGGAGTAACCCTTACGGTTACCCCTACAATCTGCGAAAACCTGCGTCCTAAACAGACCATTTATGCGAATTCTTTCAATTGATCTCGGGATAAAATCTGTAGGCTTGGCTATATCAGGGGTGCTTGAGATTCCACAACCACTGAGTAGTATAGATAGAGAGGATATATTTGAAAGTTTAAAAAATATCATAGATGAATACTCAATAGAACTTATTGTTGTTGGATTTCCCCTAACTCTTAAAGGAGAAGTAGGAAAGATAGCCAAAAATGCAAGGGCATTTGCCTTGCAGATTGAAAAACGATTTAAGATAAAAACAGAGTTGATTGACGAAAGATTCACAACAAAAGAGGCACGAAGAATTCTGAGGAAGAAAGGCATCAAGAAAGATGAAGATAGAATCTCTGCCATGCTCATTCTTGAGAGATACCTGGAATCTTCTCGGACTTCGCACTTCGCACAAAAAAAAAGCTTGCGGAACCTCCAAAAATGGTGTATATATATACTATGAAAACAGAAAGAAAGGAAGTTCCACATGTGAGATATTACGCAATAATAAAGACAATGTCAAGTAAAAAAGTAGAGATTATACACGAGAATTTGTTTAACTTTATATATCCCCTGTGATGGGGGAAAGGAGGTTCTATGTGGAAGTATATGGCAGGGTGGATGCTCATATTCATTGCATCTATCTCATACGGGCAGATAGCTATAACATGGGATGAGATACCTCAAGAGGTGGGTGTTCATATGATATATGAGATCTGCGATACTGTGGTGATAGACCTTGGAACTCCTGGTGGAGGAAAAACCTGGAATTTTACATCACAGGTAACAGATGGATACTTAGAAGGTTCCTTCCCAATTTAAGTGGGTAACGACATTTAACAGAAATTATTCCACAT
>CAYRBN010000055.1:0-4091 GCA_964422625.1 uncultured bacterium
GATCCCTGCAAGAAGTTTTTCCAATTTTTTCAAGGGAAGCCCCACAACATTATTATAATCTCCTACAATATGTTCTATAAACTGATCCCCCATCCCTTGAATTGCATAAGCACCTGCTTTGTCTTGCCAATCCTCTGAAGAGAGGTAAGAGATTATCTCTTCTATCTCGAGTCTTCTCATCTTCACTATTGTCTTTTCATAATCAGTCAATTTTCTCTCCATCTTCTGATCAATTACACAGATGCCTGTTATAACCGCATGCTCAGTTCCTGATAGCCTGGATAGTATAGCATAAGCATCATTTTTGTCTTTTGGCTTACCGATTATAGCACCATTGAGTGCGACAATAGTATCAGCAGAGATGATTAACCCTCCTTCTATCTTCTTTGCAACCGATTCTGCCTTTGCAGATGCCACCTTTATCGCAAATCCAACCGGGTTATCCTCCTCTATCCTGCTCTCATCTATACCACTTGGTATTATCTCAAACGAGGGTATAATTTGAGCAAAAAGTTCTTTCCTTCTTGGTGATGCTGACGCAAGTATCACTTTCATGTCCTCAACCTCCTTGCCTTGGCCGCTGGAAATAGCACATTATTGAGTATGAGTCTATATCCAGGAGAATTTGGGCGATCCTTCAGTTCTATGGGCTGTTCGCCAACCATGTGTGCAAAGTCCTCAGGACAGTGTCCCCCGAAAAATGTGAAAAATCCCTTTCCCCTGTCTCCATAGATATATTTAACAGACTCTGTAGAATGAATATCACCCATAATAATAACATCCTCCTTTATGAGAGACCGTCTGAATCCTGTATTCTGCCCAAGAAAATCTTTTACATACCTTGTATGATTCTGGGTAAGCATGGTGGGTATGGGGTCAAATTTCGCATCAAATTTCCTGATGGTAAAATGGGCACCCTCTCCCCTTCTCTGTGCCTCTCTCGTAACATCAATATCAGAATGGTTATATATAAGCGGATGGACATCGGGTATAAAGTTTTCAAATGCAAATGTGCGGGTAAAATCAAGTTTCGCCTTAAAATCCGGGTCTATCGGAGTTCCGTCATAAGGGATACATACTATATCTACATCAAGTGCTGCAAGTGCAATATCAATAGTCTCTGTTGCTGAACACATCGCAAAGAGAAATCCACCTTTCTCAACATATCTTCTTATCTCCAATGCAACCTCATGTTTCATCCTCCAGACAGATGGAAACCCGAGCCTTGCTGCCATATTCTCATATATACGGACTTCTCTCCTATACCAGTCCGTATTATGGAATGCTCTGTAGAACTTACCATACTGTCCTGTAAAATCCTCGTGGTGGAGATGGACCCAGTCATACGAAGACAATGCCCCTGCTAAGACCTCCTCATTCCATAATTTATCGTAAGGGATTCCTGCATATTCAAGGGCCATCCTTACTGCATCACTCCATGGAGCAATGTGAGGTGGAACATATACTGCAATCTTTGGTGCTTCTTCAAGTATTATCTTCTCCATATTCTCGTTCTCAATTATCCTGTATATCTCTCTCACAGTTGCCTCATCTATTATAGAATATCCAACCCCTTTCTCCATGGAGAGAGCTCTAATCCTCCTATCATAATCTATCAAGAAAGAGCCTCCTCTGTAGTTCAAAAGCCACTCAACCTTATTCTCTAAAAGAAGAGAATGATAGGCAACCCCATAAGCACGAAGATGGTCTGTCTGCGCCATATCCATATAGATAAGTAGCCGCGCAGAGAAGAGTGGGGCTGCAGTAAGTAGTAGGCAGTAGGCAGTAAGCAGTAAGCGGTAAGGACTGAAACCTAAGATATGAGATCTCATCGTTGACTTTCTAATAGACATCTAAGCGTAATGGCTCAATGAAAAATGAAAATATCAAAATGCAAAATAAGAGTGGAGCAAGATGCTCCACAGGGTTGCTCCAGTAGGTTCAGTAAATTGGAGTGCATTACCTTGGTAATGCGGGCAGTAGCAAGCTACTGCACTCCAGTCAAGCCATTGGACTTTGGACCTTGGACTTCGGACTTCGGACTTTTCTCCACTAACCATTTTGTGTATTTTTCAATCCCCTCTCTTACACCATCTACTACTGCCCTTGAGGAGATTGTTGCAGCGGTGACAGCATCAATGGTTCCGCCATCTCTCAAGAGGAAAATATCCTCCATCTTTTTTCCCTCAAACTGTCTCGTGAATCGTGCCTTTGCTACTTTTAAGCCGAGGCCTGGTGTTTCTCTCAGTCCCTCTGCTGGGCTTGCAGGTCTTATAGCGGAAATGGTTGTGTCAGCTGTAAGTGCAACAAGTGTTTCTATAGGTCCACCATATCCCCTTGGGAATACCTTAAATGCAATTCCTATCCCCACCCCCGCAGAATCCACCGCCATCCATAGGGTATCTTTCAAAATGGTATCACCCTGGACAATTAGTGGGTCAAACCTGTATGCAGACGGGAATACCTCTTCGAGGCGTTTTCTTAGCCTTTCCTTTCTCCCCTGTTCTATAATTGGCTCGGTAACCCTAAATACCCAGGAGAGAAGCCCAGCAGAAGCAAGACATACAATCAACAGAGATAATACCATCTTTATCTTCATATTTCTCCCCTTCTCCATCCTTTCTCCTTTCTTCTTTAATTATACACCAAATATCTAAATTTGTCAAGGTAATTTTTGGATATTTTCCTTGACTTTCTACCTGATTTGTGTTATACTTTAGGTATGGTTGTAACTATTGATGGAACGGCCGCCTCTGGTAAAAGCACTACTGCAAAAATAGTCGCCAAAAGACTTGGATTCACATATTTAGATACAGGTGCTATGTATAGGGCAGTTGCTTTATACTGTATTGAGAATGAGGTAAATATATCCGACAAAACTAAAATTGCTGATATATCACTCAAGATTGATATAAGATTTGAACTCTTGAATGATATAAACCATATCTTCATGGATGGCAGGGATGTAACCAAAGCTATTCGGACAGAGGAGATAGGAGGTATAGCCTCTACTATCGCAACATATAAAGCGGTTCGCAGAAATCTGGTGAGAAAACAGAGGGCAATGGGAGAGATGGAAGATCTGGTATGTGAAGGTAGGGATGCGGGGACAGTTGTGTTCAAAGATGCCCAGATAAAGATATACATGGATGCAGACCTTATGAAGAGGGCAGAAAGAAGAAATAAGGAACATGGAGAAAAGGGAGATTTTAATTCTATCTTAGAAACAATCAGACAAAGAGACAGGCAGGATAAGACCAGAAAAGAGAGCCCCCTTATAATACCAGACGGAGCTGTGATATTAGATACCACTGATCTATCTATTGAGGAACAGGTGGAGAGAGTGATAGAAGAGTATAGAGTAGCGAGTAGTGAGTAGTGTGTAGTGTGTAGGGGTAACCCTTGCGGTTACCCAAAGTAGGGGCAGGGCTTTGCCCCTGCCCGAAGGAGAGAGTATATGAAACTACGGTGGAGGTTAGCAACAAGACTGATATATTTTCTATGGCGTTTTCTCTTTGGATTCACAGTCCACAATAGAGACAACATACCAGATAAAGGAGGCGTTATCATTGCCTCCAACCATCTTTCTAATTATGACCCTCCACTTGTAGGGGCCGCAATATGGAAGCGTGAGGCATTTTTCTTTGCGAAAGAGGAACTTTTTATAGTGAACCCTTTCTTTTCCTGGCTAATCAGGTATTTCAACGCATATAAGATTAGTAAAATAGGTATGGATAAAAAGGCAATTAGATATACAGAGCAACTCTTAAAAAGAGGTTTATCTGTTATAATGTTTCCTGAGGGCACAAGGAGTCTCAAAGGTATTCTTCTAAACTTCAAGTCCGGCGTAGGGTTCATTGCAGCGAGAACCAATGTGCCAGTAGTACCTACATATATAGAGGGTATGAACTCTGCTATTATTTTGCAGATATTAAGAAAGGTTCGCCCCCTGGTGATATTTGGTGAACCAATAGACCCTACCATATTTAGGGGTAGAATTAGAGAGAGGGCAGATGCGATATCACAAGAAATTAAGCACAGCATCAGAACACTGTCGGAGAGGAGTGAGGCGTTGAGCGTAAGGCGTTGAG
>CAYRBN010000055.1:4191-5784 GCA_964422625.1 uncultured bacterium
AGGCGTTGAGCGTAAGGCGTTGAGAGTAATCGCTTATCTGTTATTGGTTATTACTCCCTTACGCCCTACGCCTTACTCACTACTTATTTAGACTTTTTGACCTATAATCAATAACTTAATGATGGAAAGAGAAGAGGCGTTAAATATTCTTCACAATAAGTTGAGCAAAGAGAACCTGATAAAACATTCTCTTGCCTGTGAGGCGGGGATGAGAGTGTTAGCAGAACACCTTGGTGAGGATAGAGACCTATGGGGACTTGCAGGACTTCTGCACGATATAGATTATGAGGAGATAGATAATCTCCAGGAACACGGCAGAAAGGGGGCAGAATTTCTTAAAGGCAAGGTAGATAACAGAGTAGTGAGTGCTGTGGAAAGACATCCAGGCTATATTGAGCCAGAGTCAACTATGGAAATTGCACTCTATGCACTTGACCCTCTTACAGGACTCATAATAGCCTCTATGCTGATGCATCCATCAAAAACACTTACCGGTATAGATAGAGAATTTGTTATGAAGAAGTTCAGGCAAAAGGGGTTTGCAAGGGGAGCGAACAGAGAACAGATAGTTGCCTGCGAAAAAATAGGTATCCCGTTACAGGACTTTATCAGCATTGTGCTCAAAGCAATGCAGGAGCAAAGGAAGAGACCAGAGACCAGAGACCAGAGACCTAACATATGACCTCGGACTTTGGACTTAGGACATTATCATGAAAATCTATGTTGCACAGCACGCGGGTTTCTGCTTTGGAGTTAAGAGGGCACTTGAAATCGCTTATGAAACTGTGTCCAAGTTTAAATCTGCCATATACACACTCGGTCCACTCATTCATAATCCTCAGGTTGTGGAACAGTTACAAGAAGAGGGGATTAGTCCGGTTAGTAACCTTGATGAGATAGGAGATGGAATACTCATAGTACGTTCTCATGGGCTCCCCCCTTCTGTGATAGAACAGGCAGAAGAGAAAGGGCTTATAATAGTAGATGCTACCTGTCCTTTTGTAAAACAGGCACAGAAAAAAGCAAGATTATTGACTCAAGATGGATATCAGGTACTTGTATTTGGAGAGATGGAACATCCAGAGGTGAAAGGGATTCTTGGAGTTGCCGGCAAGAAGGCGATCTGTATGAGCAATTGCACAGACCTAAGGAATCTGAGACTATCCAATAGGATAGGGGTTGTTGCCCAGACCACTCAATCCACAGAGACCCTCGCACTTGTAGTGTCAGAACTTGTCAAAACCGCAAATGAAGTGAGAGTATTCAACACTATATGCACATCTACGCAACTCCACCAGGAGTCTTCTCTTAAACTTGCAAGAAAGGTTGATTGTATGGTCGTGGTAGGTGGTAAGAACTCCGCGAATACAAAGAGGCTTACCAATCTCATAGACAAAGAAGGAATTCCTGTCTATCATATAGAGAGAGAAGATGAGTTAAACAAGGACTGGTTTTCTGGGCTCTTGAAAATTGGCTTAACAGGTGGCGCATCTACCCCTAAATGGTTGATAAAGAGAGTCAGCGAAAGTATAAAAGCAGTAGGGCGTAAAGCGTAGGCAGTAAGCAGTTATCTGTTATTAGTTATTGGTTATT
>CAYRBN010000055.1:5884-9669 GCA_964422625.1 uncultured bacterium
GTTATTGGTTATTGGTATTAGGTTATTACGCCCTACGCCTTACTCACTACTCACTACTCACTACTTATTTAGACCTTTAGACTTTTACACCTAACTATGAAAAGAAATTACATATATGGACCTGTTCTATCCAGGAGGCTTGGATCTTCACTTGGGGTGGATATCGTTCCCTATAAGATCTGCTCTTTTGACTGTATCTACTGTCAGATTGGCAAAACTACCGAGAAGAGCATGGAAAGGAAGGAATATGTTAGAGAGGATCTTATTATATCACAGATCGCAGATACCATCAATCTTGGTGGGAGAATTGACTATATCACATTCTCTGGATCAGGAGAACCAACTCTAAATATAAGTCTTGGAAAACTGATAAGGGAGGTAAAAAAACTATCCCGGATAAAGGTAGCGGTCATTACAAACAGCTCACTCTTTACGCTTAAAGAGGTCAGAAAGGACCTTCTCGAGGCAGATCTTGTGGTTCCATCGCTTGATGCAGCGACTCCCTTGACCTTTGAAAAGGTAAATCGTCCCCATCCCTCTGTGGAATTTGATAAGATGATAGAGGGATTGATAAACTTTAGAGAGGAGTTCAAGGGAAAGTTCTGCCTTGAGGTGATGCTCATCAAAGGGATAAACGATTCTACCAGAGAGATCGGTCTGTTCCTGTCTATTCTCTCTAAAATAAACCCAGATAGGATACAGGTGAACACGGTTGTTCGTCCACCAACTGAAAGAGATTGTCTTCCTATAGATGAGAAAGACTTAAAAAGGGTCAAGAGCTGTTTTGGAAAAAACTGTGAGATAATTTGTGGGGGGAGGATTAAGACCGGAATGCCCACCGCTATAGATATAGAAAACCAGATCCTTGAACTTGTGGAGAGACGCCCTTCTACCTCTTTAGATATCTCTACCTCTTTAGATATAGAGGTGGATGAGGTTCTGAAACAACTTTCTCGACTGCAAGAGAATGGGAAGATAGACTATGTTCAATATGGGGATAAAAGATACTATAGGAAGGACAAATTCCCAAATTATTTAGTGTCCAGTGAAAAATGTTTTTCCAGCACGCAGATAAACACAAATTATCAAGATGGAAAAAAAAAGGATAAAATGGTTGGAGATTGTCCTTGGGACAGGTTTTGGGACAGGATTCATCCCGGTGGCTCCCGCAACCTGGGCTAGTGGATTGGCACTTCTTCTCTTCTTTATCCTTCCGAAGATTGTATGGCTACAATCACTCCTGATTCTTTTGATATTCTTCCTGGGTGTCTATCTCTCGGGGAAACTTGAGAGGATATGGGGAAAAGACGCTAATAGAATAGTTATAGATGAGATATGCGGGATATTTATCTCACTCTTTCTCCTTCCCTTTTGCTTGCGGCTCGGTCTATCAGGATTTCTTCTTTTTCGGGTTTTTGATATAGTCAAGCCTCCTCCAATAAGGAGATCTCAGGCCCTTGCTGGTGGATGGGGGGTTATGATAGATGATCTGCTTGCCGGGATATACACAAATATCGCTTTGAGGATTGTGATAATTTTAGCTTCTGGGCTTCTCACCTCACATTAGACCCCGCAGGGACATCAGAATCAACCGTAAGCAGAACTGCTTTCCCATTCACATCCGCAGCAAGTAGCATACCCTTTGACTCAACCCCTCTTATCTTCATTGGCTCAAGATTTAGGAGCACGACTATCTTCTTCCCAACCAGTTCTTCTGGCTTGTAGAACTCTCCTATGCCTGCAACAATCTGTCTCATATCTCCACCAGTATCCACAAGAAGCCTTATGAGCCTTTCTGTACCCTCAATTCTCTCTGCTGACTCTACCTTTGCAACCCTTATGTCAAGTATGGAAAACTGGTCTATTTTTATCATACCACTCATCATCTTCCTCCTTTCTAAGTTTATTTTTTCTCTGGAAAGTGGAGTGAATAGAATCTTAGCCCCCTCAATCTTCACCCCCTGCCCAGGCATGCCCTCACCAATGTCATCCCATCCCTTATCCACAGTTGAAAGAAGATTTCTGATCTTTTCTGATGTAAATGGAAGCACAGGTTCAGCCATAATTGAAAGATTTGCTATAATAGAGCTTACAACCCAGATAACGGTTGATAGCCTATCTGGGTCAGATTTTTTCAGCTCCCATGGTCTTGTATGGTCAAAATAACGATTGCCTTCCCTCGCAAGTTCCATAAAGATTTCTGTTGCCTTTTTGGGACTGAAGTTTTCATAAGCCTTTTCTATTTCCCTCTTACACTCATTCAGTTTATTAAAAACTTTATTATCCACCTCTAACAACCTCCCCTTTTCTCTAATTCTTCCCCCCATATATTTCTCTGTGAACTTGAGCGTTCGATTTATAAGATTACCCAGCGTGCCTACAAGTTCATTATTCTTCATTCCAAAATCATCCCATGTAAAGTCGGAGTCGGAACTTTCAGGTGCATTGGAAAGGAGTGCGTAGCGCAGTGGGTCAGGTTCAAATTCCCGTAGAAAGTCAGAGAGCCATATTGCATAGTTCCTTGATGTTGACATCTGTCTTCTCTCTATTGTGAGGAACTCATTAGCAGGGATATCAGAAGGAAGTATCAGATCTCCATAAGCCATGAGTGTGGCAGGCCACATTATTGCATGGAAGACTATATTATCCTTGCCTATGAAATGGACGAGTCTGGTATCTCCAGTCCACCAATCTCGCCAGTCAATCTGATTTAGATCTGCCCACTCCATTGTTGAGGAGATATATCCTATTGGGGCCTCAAACCAGACATATATTAGCTTACCTTCTGCCTCTTTGAGGGGAACAGGAACACCCCAGGAGAGGTCCCTTGTTATGGGTCTGGGTTTTAAGCCCTCCTTGACCCATCCAAGTGCAAACTCTCTCACATTCTCTCTCCAACTCTTCTTTTCCCTCAGCCATCCTTCAAGCCTATCCTGTAGTATATCCAGTTTGAAGAACCAGTGTTTTGTCTCTTTTAATATAGGGTCTGCACCACATAGTTTGCACCTGGGATTTTTGAGTTCCCGTGGCTCAATCCACTTTCCACATTCATCACACTGGTCACCTCTTGCAGATGGAGACGAACAATACTGGCAGATACCTTCAATATATCTGTCAGGAAGAAATCTCTTACAGGCTATGCAGAAGAACTGGGATACAGATTTTGATTCAATATATCCTACCTTATAGAGATTCAGAAAGAAATCCTGTGTCAGTTTGTGATGGCACTGAGAGCTTGTTCGTCCAAAGTGATCAAATAAGATACCTATCTTTTTAAAATCTTTTTTAATCTCATTATGGTAGTATGTAGCTACCTCGTAAGGTGTTTTGGAGATAGCCTCTGCCTTTATTGTTATAGGAACACCATTTTCATCGGTTCCCCCTATATGTATGCACTCTCTCCCTCTCAATTTTTGGTATCGGACATATACATCTGCAGGGAGATAACAGCCTGCAAGGTGTCCGAGATGGATAGGTCCATTTGCGTAAGGGAGCGCAGTTGTAACAAGTATTTTATTCATGATGAAAGGTTCAAAGTCGTTACATTATATTAGATTATGTAGCATAAGTCAAGAAAAAAAAGAGGAAAAGCACACAGATTTACCCTGTGAAATATCTATTTCACGGGGTGGACACAGATTGAATAGATAGGCACAGATTTCAAAAAAATCTTTATCCACTCTCACCTTTGACATTGGACATTGGGATTTGATTAGACATTAGAAATTAGCCCAAATTATGCGTTAAAAAACCACGAGATTACACAAGATTATCACAAGACAAGT
>CAYRBN010000056.1:0-9408 GCA_964422625.1 uncultured bacterium
TCCCATGCTCGGCTTCCTCGGCACATTCTCGGTCAACTTTGAAATTCCTGATTACTGGGGGATTGGTAAGTCGGTGTCCAGGGGATTTGGGACGGTAAAAAGGGTTGACAATAAATAATAACCCTGCTAAAATTGGCATATTCTAAATAATAACCCTGCTAAAATACCGATAAAAACATGTATATAAAAAGGGAATTAGAGGATAAGATTAGAAGGTATCTTGGGATGCCTGAGATACTTGCTGTTGTTGGAGCAAGGCAGAGTGGCAAGACTACGCTCTTAAAAGAGGTTTTTAGATCGCTTAAAATGGCGGTTTATATTGATTTTGAAGATAGGGATATTCTGGAATTATTTAACAATGATATTAAATCGTTCTACAATTTATATGCCCGGGACGCGAAGTATTTATTTATTGACGAATTTCAATATGCTAAAGAAGGAGGACAGAAGTTAAAATATCTTTATGATACTTATAGGATAAAGATTATTATTTCTGGTTCATCTGCTTTAGACTTGACGCATCAGGCAGTCAGATATTTAGTTGGACGCATCTTCATATTTCATCTATATCCTTTTAGTTTTAGAGAATACATAAGTTACCGTCATCCCCCTCTTTATGAACATATATACCTTGATATAAAGAGAAAAATAGATAGATATCTATATAATAAAGGGAAGTCCCCTCCGGTAATATCCGGGGAGGTGATAAAAAAGATTAATAAATATTATCAGAAGTATGCTGTCTTTGGAGGGTATCCGCGAGTAGTGCTGGCTAAAAATAGAGAGGAAAAAGTAATGGTCCTGCGGAACATTTACAATACCTACTTTTTGAGAGAAATCAGGGACATCCTGCAGTTAAGCACCGAGGAAGAATTACAGAAACTTATAAAAGCCCTTTCTGTCCAGGTCGGGTCTATGGTTGTGTATAATGAGTTAGGACAGGTAGCCTCTCTTAATTATAGCAGACTTATTAAACATTTGAATATTCTGGAAAAGACATTTGTAATTAAGAAAATACTGCCTTTTTATAAGAACAAAAGAGTTGAGATAGCCAAATCTCCCAAGGTTTATTTCTTAGATAATGGGTTTCGCAATATTGCCACAGATAATTTTCAGAGGCTTGAGGAGAGAGTTGACCGGGGGAATCTTAATGAAAACTTTGTGGCTGGACAGTTATTGAAAGAGGGATATCGTATTAACTACTGGCGGACAAAATCTAATGCCGAGGTTGATTTTGTGCTGGAAGAGAATGGCAGAAATGTGGCTATAGAGGTGAAGTCTACATTGAGATCAAACAAGGTTAGCAGGGCATTGCTGAGTTTCAGGGAGAGGTATTCTCCCTATAGGACGGTTGTTGTTTCTAAAAATTATTCTTTTTTTGATAGACAGAGAGATATCTTTTTTATGCCTATATTTTTTGTTTAGATGATATCAGTTTTTCTATATTCAAGGAGGGGATATCGGATGAGAAAAGAAGGTTATCAGATGTTGATTAAAATTGCCCGTATTGGTAATAGGGCAGTAAAAAAAGCTCAGGAAGAAAATCGCCAGAGAGGGCTGCCGAATGTCTATTCCAAAAATAAAAGATTATACTATGAATTGCCAGATGGAACAATAACCATGGAAAATCCTTTTAAGAAAGGTAGCCATAAATGATGGCTTTTCGTTCTGAGCGATGAAGAAACCTCTGCCTATAATTCATATCATTGGTTTACCGGGTGTGGGGAAGTCTACTTTGGCAAGGAAATTAGCCAAGAAGCTAAAACTTCCTCTGTATGGCATAGGAGAATATCGGGATAGGTTTCCTATGTCGATTATCGGCGAGGCGGATGCCTGGGTCTCTTTGTTTAGCGAGCTTTCCAGAAGAAAGTGGAGAGATTGTATTCTTGAAACAACGGGGTTAAATTCTCGGGAGTCCTTTCTGAAGACGGCTTTACCAGGGGAGACAATAGTAACTATAAAATTAGAAGCTCAAAGAAAAGTTCTTTATGCAAGGCTTGGAGAGAAAGAGAAAAGTGAACAGGGTGATAACAGATGGTTATTTGGAACGGCTTATCGTGACAAGCGTGAATTTGTGAGAAAATTATTCAAGGCTTTCAGAGGACTACCAGCGGGAATTAGAATTGATACCAGTAAACTTAAGCCGCAGGAGGTATATAAAGTTGCCCTAAAAGAGTTGGAATTTTACCGAAATTTTTATGATTATGAACAGGATGATGCCTTTCCTGGGGAGAGCGGTACGAAAAAATTTAACCACAGATCCACCCCGCACCTATGCATAGGTGCGGGGGAACCAGAGAATCTTTGTTAAAAAGAAAAAAGTCCCTGCCCCGCACATAAGCTTATGTGCGGGGTGAATGCTCTCCTTCAACATGGAATCGGCAAATAAAAACAGCCTTGCGGACATTGTAGGGACAGGGTTTATCCCTGTCCGCAGATCTTGTAGAATCTCCGTTGAACCAATATACGTTCTAAAAATCCCATTCATAAGAATAAAGATAAGAAGAAGGGTGGATACCATGTGGGGTGGCCGGCCAAAGTTTAAATTTTTATCTTGAGATTTCCTTGAGACTGTGGTATAATAAATACAAAAAGGAGGGTGAAACGAGTGCAAAGAGATTATCACCACTTTAATAGGTCTAAACAAAAATTTCCTAAATCACTGTCAAAAATCCTGAAACATTTCAATGTTACAAAAAAATTTTCTTATAAAATGAGCACTAAAAACAAGAATATCTAATTTATCCCAGCAGTCTTTTTCAATAAGCTTATAAAACATCTACTCTTAAAAATCTAAAACAATGATAAAAATTCCTCTCTCTCGCTAAAAGGGTAGGCAAAAGACGATGAAAGTGAAGATTCAAATTGAGCCAGGGTATGTGAGGGAAGAAGGAACCCTGCGGATTCTTCAAGAAAGGTGTTGAAGAATGATAGAAACTGTGTTATTAAGATTAGAGATGGAAGAACCACTTATGCTGGATGATGCTAGACGATTACGAGGGGTTTTTGGACATAGATATCAGAATCGATCGGAATTTCATCATCATCTTCCTACCGGCCTGATTTATCAACACCCATTGATCCAATATAAAGTCTTAGATGGTGCAGGATGGGTTACCGGCTTGAAAGAAGGAGCGTTTCTTCTGTTGGCTATGAAACCTCCAGAGGAGGTCTATATCCGTAATAGGCACATTCAAGTAGTCAATCACCAGTTTATTCGTGATAAAATAACTTTGAGGATGACAGAGGAACCGATTCAATATCGCTTTGCAACCCCCTGGTTACCCCTTAATAGTGAGAATCACCAACAGTTTGAAAAGATACAGAAAGACCAGAGTAGGGTGAATACCTTATTGGGCAAGATACTGATTGGCAACCTGCTTTCTCTCTCTAAGGCAGTCAAATATGTTGTGCCTGATCGTTTGCAAGTATCTTTAGATCTTGAACTATCAGGAGCGTTTACCGTCAAGCCGGATAGGCAAAACCAAGATTTGAAAATGTTGGGTTTTGAGGGTGAATTTGAGGTCAACTTTGCCCTTCCCAATCTCTGGGGCATTGGCAAGTCTGCAGCCAGAGGATTTGGGACTGTCCTCAGGAAGGAGGAAGCATTATGACCCAAACAAGTGATTTTATAGAGATAGTTTTTCCAAAATTGGGGCATTTCTGGCTGGATTCAGGATTGGTTGGGCTAATACAATCACTGAAGGAAGTGAACAATAATGGAGTTATTATTAATGCGACAGAAGAGGGTTTAAGATTGAAAGGGGCAGAATTGTCAGTCCAGTCAGCCCTTAAAGCCGCTTATGACCTTATGGTGAAGCGATATTATAATCTATCTACAAAGAAACAACGGGATAATCTCTCCTCATACAATTTCTATTATGCCAGCGAAGAGGATAAATTTGTCGCTTTCCCTAAACGCAAATCGGTTGGTATTGCTGAACTAATATTTAACAAGCCCCCACGGCCTATCAAATCATCTATCAAATGGGAAAAGAAAGAGAAACGAGAGATTGAGTCATGTGGCAAGAAAGTTAAGAGAACCCGTGGGATATTACCCGCTTCACATGCCTATCTTCAAGAGAGGCTGGATTCTTTTCTGGATCAGAATGGACTGGAGGTAACAACCTCAGGATTATTAATCGATGGGCCAAATGCTGTTAAACCCAAAGTCAAAATACAGGTCAAGTCTGGAAAAACAAAGGGAATATGTTATCTATGTGGTGAAAAATCTCCCAGCCTAGAAGATGCCAGCCAGACCATTTTTCCACTTATCACTGGCGCAAGTGGTGTCCTCTCCTTTAATCCACAGGGAGGAAGTCCCGAGAGGGTTTGTTGGAAATGTTCTTTATTGGGTAAGTTTGTGCCGGTCAATGGCTTTTATCTGAGGCAGAGGGATCATCTTTTTGTCTTTTTGTCTTACTCCGTTTCTTTAGAAAAGATGTTAGATGTGTTTGCTCCATTACATGAGGCAGAACAGCTTGATCCTAATTTATTTCGGAATTTCGAGCATCCTTTGGGTGGATATTTTCAGCGACCCTTTGAAGTTACCTTTGCTTTTCTCTTCACGCTATATAAAAAGGTTCTCCTTCGGCAGAAGGAAGAAAAAGAGGATACGAAGACGGTCCTGGATTGGGAGAGGATGTGCAATCTTACTTTGGAAAAGGCTCCATTAGAGTTTATTGTTATGCATGCAGAGTCAAAAGGCCAAACCTCTATGGTGAAGATGGTCTGGCCCTTTCAGGATACCGTCTACTTCTTCCGCCTGATGAACAAACTGGAGCGGGCAAAGATTAACATTCGGGAGGTGATGCGATTATTGATTGATTTTAACCAGAAGAAGAACGAGAACAAGACACTGCTTCGCAATCGTATCTGTGAGCGTCTCTTAAAGAAACAGACCATTCTTGACCTTGTAGAAAACCATGTTTTTCTGGCAAACTTAACTGACCTTAAACCATTGGTGGATTTTCTCGTTCTTTACGAACCAATCGTTAGAAAAGGGGGGACTATGACAAAAGACGAACAGGAGGTAGCGGTAACTTTAGGAAAATGTGTCGGCAAGGCTGTGGGCAAGAAAGATGAGCAGGGTAGAACGAAAGGTAAAAAGGGAGACCTCTTTGCCCTGCGTAAGGCCAGGAAGAAGACGGATTTTCTGGAGCAGTTGAATCGCCTCCAGTTTAAGCTTGGATGTGACTTCACTGTGCCAGCAGGTATCTACAAAGGAGCACTTACTGATACTAACTTCGTAGAGTTTAAACAATTCTGTATGATAGCAGCGCTTAATAGTTTTAATGCCGCAACAAAAGGAGGACGATCATGAAAGAGGCAAAAGCCCTAACTATCACCTATCTTACGCATGTTTCCTTTGCCAGCCTCAACGGCTCTGACAAGGAGGCAGAGAATATCTCAAGTATTAAGAAGCTCAGTCGCGGGACAGAGCAATACCCGTATGGTTCCGCTCAATGGGTCCGTCGGGCATTGCGAGATCAACTGGCTAACTTGGGCTGGGAGCTATCAGAAGGAGTAGTAGCCAAAATTGCCAAAGGGGCGGCAACTACACAACAAGAGCCTGATAACTTCATAGATGATGACCTCTTTGGCTTTATGGGCGCAGAAAAGGGAGAGGTAGCGACCACACGCACCTCACCAGTGAGGGTTTCTCCGCTTGTCGCTGTGAATAAATATGAAGGAGACCTGGACTTTGGGACGAACTATATGGGAGTCTCTGCTGGTGGTAACCCGAACATCTTTGAAACAGAGATACATTCTGGGGTTTACCGGGGTACAATACTTATTGAGATTGATCGGGTTGGCTGTGGCGATGGATTCAGTGAGGAGTTAAATCCTGAGGAGAAGACTAAACGGGTTAATGCTCTCCTCTCTGCCCTTAAAAGCCTCTGGTCATCCGGTAGGCAAACTCGTTTTTTGGCAGATATTTCACCCAAATTTGTGGCCGCGGCTATGCTCAGCGTAAAGAACCCCATCTTTTTAGAGACGGTAGTGCCTGTCGATAAAGGGGTAAATGTCAGCCTGCTTACTGAGACATTAGCCGATTTTGCCGATGAAATCAAGGCTTCGGTGTTCGGGGCAAGGAAGGAGCTCTTTACCATTTTGCCGAAAGATACGGTCACTGTCGGTGAAGCTTTCAAGAGAATCCGGGGGTGGGTAACCGAACACTATAAGTGAGGTAGATTATGTATCTGTTTACAGTAGAAGGAATTGCTAATACCGCCTCATTTCGGATACCTGAAAGTCATACCTTTCAGCAGACTCTTCCCCTGCCACCTATTACTACTTTAATTGGACTTGTAGGGGCTGCCCTTGGTCTGGGTTTTGAAGATGCGATGCGGTTCCGTGAGGATAATGGTCTATATCTTGGTGTAATCGGAAAACACAATGGTCAGTTCAGGGATCTCTGGAAGTATCACAAGATAAAGACGGGTAAAGTAATATCTGATGTTCTGCTTAGAGAATATTTGGTTGACTTCAGGATGAAGGTTGCTATTGGCTCAGAGGATACAAAGGTTGTAGCCCAAGTGAGAGAGGGTTTCTTAAATCCCTGTTACGCACTGACCGCCGGTAATAGTGATGATTTACTAAAGATATGTGAGGTTGGGCAGGTAAAAGATATCAAGGGCTCTCTATATTCAGAATTTCAAAATACAGTTCTGTTAGGTGACCATACAGGTGTTTACGAACCAATACTTGATCTGAAAAATACCCCGATTACAGAGACTATTTGTGCCCCGCAAGTCTTCCTGCTTCCAACCGCCTTTAGTTTTATCGGCAATGAGAGACGGGTAACTCGGAAAGAGCATTTTACCTTTGTTGGTTCACCCATACGGTTAAAGGAGCTAATACCTGCCTTTTGGATTGCGGAAGACACGATGGCATTGCTATGAACACGATATTCTATGCCAAAACAGATCAAACCTATCAGGAACATCTTGAGGCTGTATATGCTGCATGGAAAGAGACTGTTATCGCCAAAAAACCCCTTATTGAAAGATTGGCAAAAAGGTATGCTTTTTCTGTAGATAGATTTTTGCAAGGGTCTCTGCTAACTGTTGCTTTTCACGATATTGGCAAGATGATAGAGCCTTTTCAGGCGATGATGAAGGCCAAAAGAGAAGATAAGAAATTTGACTACCGAAAAAACTATCGACATGAATTAGCCTCTTTTACCTTCGCTGCTACTGCGTGGCATATTCTGAATCGATCAACACCTCTATCTAATATTCCCATAGAAGCCTTGGCTGTCGCAGGGCATCATAAATCACTTGATACCGATCTAGAATCATTTGAAAGAGAGAGTCTTTCTAACCTTCCCCATTTTCTTCCTGTTGGGTTAAGTGAAGCTAGGAAAGGGGCAGAGGAGATTTTTCGTCGTGAGGGATGGAGACTTCCCAAACTGCCAGAGGATTTAGAAAAAAAAGACCCTTACAAATCATTATCAGGGCTGATTTGGGATGGCATTTTGGGTAAGCTATTAGAGAAAGAAGAGTTAGAGCGAACTCGGATTTTGTATATCCTCTTTAAGGGCTTTCTTCACTATGCTGATTGGTATGGCTCTGGCAAGGCACAGGTCAATTACAGGGTAAAAGAGTCTCCTGAGAGAGTGGCAGGATATCTAAAAAGACGATGCCAGGAGAAAAGAATAGTTTTTTTGGGTCTAAGACCATTCCAGAAAATTGTCGGAGATCACTCTGGTCATCTGATTGCTGTAGCTCCCACAGGAAGTGGTAAGACAGAGGCCTCTCTCCTCTGGGCAATCAATAATGTCAACCGAATGGAAGGAGCCAAGATTATTTACCTTCTGCCTACAATGGTTACAGCCGATAGCATCTGGAGGCGGCTCGGTGACTTATTTAGCAGAGAGAATGTGGGATTGACTCATTCCACAGCTAATCTGTTCTTAGAAGATGAAATAGACAATTGGGAACCTCATCGGGAAGTACTTTTTAACCAGTCATTTATGCGACCTGTTACCGTAGCTACAGTCGACCAGCTTTTAACAACCGGTTTTAATGCTGGCCGATGGGTGGTTAAAGAGATAAATGCAGCCAATGCCGTTATTATATTAGATGAAATCCATGCTTACGATGCCTGGACCTTAGGGCTTATTGTCTCATCTATCAGGCACTTTACCAGCTTAGGCGCCCGTTTTCTCCTTATGAGTGCTACCTTGCCCAGTCCACTGATAACACTCTTCCAGCAGGAGTTGGAAAAGGTGAAAGTAGTTCGGGAAAAAACTTTGCTTGCTGAAAAACGGAGCCGTTACTTTGTAGAAGATCGACAGATCGAAGATGCAACGGGTGAAATTGAAAAGGCAGTTCAAGAAGGAAGGCGAGTATTAGTAGTAGTAAACACGCCAGAGCGATCTCAGAAACTAGCCGAACAATTTTCCTGTCTTGCCCCAATTTGTTATCACAGCCGTTTTATCTGGAAGGATCGGAGATTAATTGAGAAAAGGATTGAGAAGGCTAAATTTGTTGTGGCCACTCAGGTGGTAGAAGTATCATTGGATATAGATTTTGATTGGCTCTTTACTGAATGTGCTCCACCTGATGCCATTGCCCAAAGGGCTGGACGGATAAATCGTTATCGGGATCCAAAGAGGGACAGCCGTATCTATCTTTTCAGAGCTTCAGAGAAAGCCGGTAAAATATATAATCCCATAAATGACCCAGACCTACTTAACCGCTCTTTTAAGGCATTTCATAAGGCACCTGCCAGAATCTCTGAACAAGATTTAATCAATGTGGTAGAAGAGGTTTACCATGGATACCAGATTGAAGAGTCTGAGATATATCAGGAAGCAACAGGCCAGTATCAAAAAAGTCAGAGGAAACGGATGGCTATATTTGACAGCCGCCTAAAGGAAGACAAGCAAGAAGTTACCCGACAAGCGAGATACGAAACTATCTCTGTAATTCCTGCCTGTTTTAAAAACGAAGTGCTTGGACTAAAACACGCAGAGCGTCAATGGTATGAGGTTAAGCTGCCCCTCTGGTATGCGCTTAAGAATAAAGATGAGGAAAAGGGCATCTTCTTTTGTAATGTAGAGTATAATAGTCAGCTTGGAGCAAGATTGAGCCAGAATAATAGCCCTACACTTTCTATTATTTAAATTAAGCATTGGTAAGCCCGTATTCCCGCGGGATTTGGGACAATAAAAGCAATGTTAAATTTAAATGCACAAAACAGCCAAAAGTTGCATATAATTATACAATGGGTTTGTATGTGGTTGAATCTTTGTCCCTTCAAGAACATAAAACCCTCCTCAAATCCACTCCCATGCTCGGTTTTCTTGGCACATTCTCTGTCAATTTTGAAATCCCTGATTACTGGGGCATTGGGAAGTCGGTGTCCAGGGGATTTGGGACAGTTAAGAGGAGGCAATGA
>CAYRBN010000057.1:0-9275 GCA_964422625.1 uncultured bacterium
GAAAAAAGTGGGACTACTTAGTGTTCGGTGAATAATTCGTTTTTTGCGTAGCTAAAGCTACGCTACTACACGGGATGGATATCCAAATCTAATGTAGTAGCGGATCTTTAGATCCGCTCCAAAAAGGAATATCGGTATTGATTGTAGTTTTGGCAATTTTTCACCGGTAACTACTTATAAATTTCAATGTAGAAAGGTTGAAAAACGGGATAAAAAGATTGGTCTTATAAGAGGTCACAGAGGGGAGGGATAAAGATCTTTCATGAATCTTTAATAAATCAAAATCTCTGTGTTCTCCCGTCTTTCGACGGGACAGGTCTGTGGTTAAGTTTTTTCACTATACCGAGCGTAGCGACAAGGGGGTATTATGAAAGGCTCAGGAAGAAGTCTCATCAGGTCTTATGTATATCTGGCAGTACTTGGAGCTGGTATTGTCATAATCTTGTTGCTATATCTTAAGGTGATACCAACAGTTGGTGGATGTATGGGAGTACGCACCCCCTCAATAGCGACAAATTTTGAACCTGCTTTTATGGAACTGCATAGGACTGGTGAATTGAAACGGCGAGGAGAAGAACTCTGGAATAGATTGGAAAACTGCGATATCTGTCCCAGAAAGTGTGGAGTTAACCGTCTGGCTGGAGAGCGAGGGTTTTGTCAGGTGGATTATAGACTGGTGATTGCATCATATAATCCCCATTTTGGAGAGGAAAGGCCACTTGTGGGAAGAGGAGGTTCTGGTACCATATTCTTCGGTTTTTGTGGGCTCAGATGTGTCTTTTGCATAAACTGGGAGATTGCGCACGAGGGAAGAGGAAGGGTCAGAAGTATAGAAGACTTAGCAGGGATGATGCTCAGGCTTCAAAGGAGGGGTGTCCATAATATCAATTTCGTTACTCCAACCCATTATTTGCCTCATATTCTTCTTGCCCTTGATATAGCAGCAGGTAAGGGTTTAAGGCTTCCTATTGTGTATAATACTGCTGGATGGGAATGCATAGAGATAATGAAGATGCTTGATGGAGTAGTTGATATTTATCTGCCTGATTTTAAGTACTATTGTGACGAAATGGCTAAAAGACACTTATCAGGAGCAAAAAACTATTCCGGAATTACAAAGGCAGCTATACTTGAGATGTACCGTCAGGTTGGAGTGGCAAAACCGGCCGATGATGGACTTATGTACCGTGGGATAATGATACGACATCTGGTCATGCCAAACAGAGTTTGCGGTTCAATGGAGGTAATGCGTTGGATAGCGGAAAATCTTCCTAATGACACATATGTAAACATTATGTCACAGTATCGACCTATGCATAGGGCATTTGAGTTTCCTGAAATCGCACGAAGGATTACGCGTAGTGAATTCAACGAAGTTGTGGAAGCGGCAAGAGAAGCAGGTCTCACAAATCTGGATGTTCGGTAATGCCTGTAAACTTTAAGACAATATCCTTTGACGGTAGATGTGTCCATGTTTTTGACCAGACACAACTGCCTCTTAAAGAGGTATACAGAAAACTTTTTAGTCCCTCTCAGATTACAAAGGCAATTAAGAGTTTGGTTGTCCGAGGTGCCCCCCTTATAGGTGTTTCCGCTGCTTACGGTGTTGTTCTATCTGCTTTCACACACCAAAAAAGTGATAGGAATGAGTTCATAAGAAAGGTAAAAGAGGATATGAACTTACTTGCCAGGACGCGTCCCACCGCTGTAAATCTTTTTTATGTTCTCCAGAGGATGGAAAAGGTTCTTACAAGAGGGGACTCTGTATCAGAAATAGTTGCTGGGCTTATAGATGAGGCAGATAAGATTCATAGAGAGGATGTTGTAATGTGCGAAAAGATTGGTGATTTTGGTGAGCCCCTCATACCCGATGGCGGTGTGATTATGACCCATTGCAATGCTGGGGCACTTGCTACATCTGGTATCGGAACTGCCCTTGCCCCTTTATATAAAGCGAAGGAGAAAGGAAAGAGCTTCTTTGTCTATGTTCCCGAGACAAGACCACTTCTTCAGGGCGCAAGACTAACAGCCTGGGAGCTATCTAGAAACTCTATCCCTGTCACTATTATCTGTGATTCTGCAAGGGGCTGGGTTCTAAAAAACAGAAAGGTAGATATCTGTATAGTTGGGGCTGACAGGGTTGCGAAAAATGGTGACATAGCAAACAAGATAGGGACATATTCTCTTGCTGTGCTTGCAAAAGAGAACAATGTTCCATTCTGGGTTGCCGCACCGAGAAGCACATTTGATAAGGAGATAGAGACAGGAAAGGATATTCCGATAGAGGAGAGGAGTGGGGGGGAGGTAGTTGGAGAAAATATAGACATACCTGTTTTCAACCCTGCCTTTGATGTAACGGAGAGATCTCTTATAACAGGTTTTATAACAGATGGAGGGATTATAGGTCGGGCTCAACAGTTGGTAAAAGAACTGTAAGGAATCGCCAACAAAGGAAGAGAAAATAGTTGACATTCTAAAAAATATGGTGTATAATTGAACATGGAATCGGCAAGCAAGCTACTGATGCTATGCAAAAACAACCTTGCGGACAACCACAAGGGTTGTCCCTACATTGTAGGGACAGGGTTTATCCCTGTCCGCAGACCTTGTCGAATCCCTGTTGAATCAATAATATGCGTCCTAATAAGCCCATTCATAAGAATAAAAATAAGAAGAAGGGTGGATACCATGTGGGGTGGCCAGCCAACATACCATAGATTAGAGTAAATGCCAAGGGACTAATGAATTTTATTCGCTTATATTAATGCTTTGTTGTGGTAGTTATTTTTGTTTTTCAGGAAAGGGGATCAAGATGGCAAGAAGGGCGAGTGTTACAGTAATGTCTGTGGGGGTTGGCTTGTGTTGTGCGTTACTGTGTGGATGTGCTACTGTTTCTTATCGTGTAGCATCTGACAGGGCGTTAGCTATGGAAGTAGCGACTGGAAAATTGATAGGAAACAGGTGGATTACAATAACTGGACGCGGTATTAGTTTTGAAGATGCTTGGTTCAGAGTTGTTGGTACCATTGGTGAGGTATACGAAATTGAGGTTTTGGATAAGGCATCTGGTTATCTCAGAACCGTTACAAAAGAAAGAGAAATCCGTTTCAAATATGGTGATGACTTTTCGGGTTGGAAATGGACAGCAGCAGATTTCAGAAGTGCTATTATAGTAAGATGTATGAGCAAGGATCCACCATCGTTCAGAATAAAAATTGATAATGAAAGGTATCGGGACGGGTGGAAACCAATGGACGAGATTTTTAGGGAAGATGAGCGAATACTATCAGAGATTAGAGCTTTGCTGGGAGTCCTGGAAGAGTAATTTGAACAAGACAGATAGATAAAGTATACACAAATTGGTTGCAACTTTGGTAGATATTGGTTTACTGACGATAGAAATAGATATTGATTTGTATACCATAGGTCTATTCAGACCTAATGCAAAGACAAGACCCTCTTTGAAGATTTATCTGTATTGAGAGGGAGTTATAATTCAGGGTAAAGAAAAGAGGAGGGCAAGGTAACTGAGAAAATGGCAAGGAAATATATAAATGACTCTATGTATCTGCTTGAAGCGAGAAGAGAACACGAAAAATTCATAGAAGCCTTTCAGAGGTATGGTCTTTCTGATGACCTTTCTAAACTTGCCGATTCTGCATTCAGAGAGGTAAATAGAGATGTTATAGAGGCATGGGACCTGCTTCTCAAAGACTGGAAAAAGCGTGAAAAGGATGTCTATAGAAAGGCAGGTATAACAGAGGATGAGTTCAACTGGATAGGTGGAGCACTTACCGACCCCTTAAACAAGAATATAGAGAATGAGATAAACAGGAACTTGATACAATTCAGGTAGAGTAACGAGGTCACAGAATCAGATTTTCACATAACAGTATGAGATTAATATGACTGATATTACCATCTCGGGGTGGAATCTGTAAGGGTACAAGTTAAACAAGGTGAGATTTTTAGGTTGACAGGAAGGTGATTTTGGGGGTAATAAAGTGAGGGGGGAAAATGGTTAGAGAGATATGGCTTATGACCATTTAGTATGGTAAAAGATATTCCGATAGAAGAGAGGAGTGATAGCGTCACCTATACCATCTCAGGGATAGAGCTATACACACATATAGGTATCAGCGAGGAGGAAAGAAGGGAAAAAAGGAGGGTAGAGCTGGATATAAACATTGATACAGATAAGTTTATAGACTTGAAAGAGATATACAATCTGGTAAGAGACAGTGTAGAGGGGGCAAGTTATGTTCTTATTGAGGATATAGGCAGAGAGCTCCTCTCTATTCTTGACAGTAGATGTGGTTGCACAAGATTGACTATAAGGGTCAGAAAACCTAATCCACCAATCGGGGGCAAGGTTGATTATATAGAGTGTAAGATGGAGTTTCAACAGGAATTCGGTAAATAACGGTTTGCTCTATACCTCCAATGCAGTGTCTATCTTTGTCTTGTCAAATCCTATAATAGTCTTACCTCCTATCACAATCACAGGAACACTCATCTGTCCACTTATTTTTACCATCTCCTGTGCCGCATCCTGATCTATATCAACCTGAACATTCTTGAATGAGACCCCTTTCTTCTTTAAGTAATCTTTCACCCTGTGACACCAGGGACAGGCAGCTGTTGAATACACAACCACGTTTGGATATTTCTTCTCTTCTGGCATAAGACCCCCCCATTAATAGTAAGCAGTAAGGCGTAGAGCGTAAGGCGTAAAACGTTATTGATAATCAGTTCCCTAACACCTGACCAAAGACGGTTATCGGTAACGACCAACTAACTACCTAACACCTGATAAGATCAACTCCTATTTGCATTCTGCATTTCAACAAATTACTCAATTGATTGAGTAAAAAGTATACATTAATCGGACTCTACTAAAACATCTCTTGACTTACTTCCCTGATAAGGGCCTATAACCCCTGCCCTCTCCATCTGATCTACTATCCTCCCTGCCCTTGCATATCCAATCTTAAAATGTCTCTGAAGAAGGGATACAGACGCTACCTGGTGCCTTATTACAAGTCTCTTTGCTTCTTCAAAGATCTCGTCAGTCTCCCCAACAGTCTCTTTAAGTTCTTCTCTTCTCTCTTCTATCTTCTCCATCTCTACCAATGGAGGATAGTAATCAAGATTTAATACGGTCTGCCTAAAGAGACCTACATCTATTCCAAGAGTTTTCTCTGCCTCATTAGAGAAGTTTGCAATTCTCTCTTTTGCACCCGGCATATCAGGCTTTACTATAGAATCTACAAGGTCATACTCAATTATCATCTTTGTCAGGTCCTCGCATTTTTCAAAATCCGAAAGAAGCATGTTCAACCATCTCTCTGCCCAAAGATTTGCAATCCCTTTTGCCTCTGCGGTTGATATGTATGCCGCTTGTAACCTTTCCGGCTCACCCTTTCCAGGAGGTAAAAATAACATATCACCTTTCCCGAGAAGCTTCTCTGCCCCGTTCATATCAAGTATTGTCCTTGAATCTGTCTTTGATGCCACTTGAAATGCCACCCGTGCAGGGAAGTTTGCCTTTATAAGCCCTGTTATCACATCCACAGATGGTCTCTGGGTCGCGAGAATAAGATGTATACCCACTGCCCTTGACATCTGTGCAAGCCTTGTCAGGGTTTCTTCTATCTCTCTTGGTGCAGTTAACATAAGGTCTGCAAGTTCATCCACTATTATCACGATATATGGTTTTTTCGCCTGGGCACTGGTGTTATATCCCTCAATATCCCTCACCCCTGCCCTTGCAAATTCTCTGTATCTTGCCTCCATCCATTCAAGAGCCTCCTTTAAGACATCAAGTGCCTTCTTTGCATCTGCCATCACAGGATAGATAAGATGGGGAATACTATTGTAAACAGGAAGTTCTATTCTCTTCGGGTCTATCATAATAAACCTGACATCATTATGACCTGCCCTTGAAAGAATACTGGCTATCAGAGTATTTATAAATACACTCTTTCCAGAGCCTGTTGCTCCTGCAACGAGAAGGTGTGGCATTGTCTGTATATCCGAGCATAGTGGATTACCTCCTATATCAACTCCCATAGCAGTGGTAAGTCTGGACCTTGATGCAGTAAAATTCTTGTCTGTAAGAAGGGTTTTAAGATATACATTCTTTCGTGATGCATTTGGAACCTCTATCCCAATAGCAGAACTTCCAGGAATTGGTGCAACGATTCGCACCCTTATAGCCTTCATAGAAAGGGCAATGTCATCGGATAATGATTCTATCTTTGATACCTTTATGCCAGGTGCAGGTTTATACTCATATCGTGTAAGAACAGGACCAGGTGATATTCCAGCTACCCTCCCTGATACACCAAACTCCTCAAACCTGCTCTCTATAAGCCTTGCATTTTTGTTGAGCTCCTCTTCTGGAATAGTTATCCCTCCATCCTCTGGTTCATGTAGCAATGAGAGAAATCTCTCGTAAAAATTCTCTATACCCGGTTTTTCTGGTCTTGTTATAGGAATCCTCTTTGGTTTAATAATCTCTCTAACAACTTCTTTCTTTCGTTTTATAGGAACTCTCTTTTTGGTCCTTATCCGAACTCTCCTTGCTGCGGGGATTGCATATATAAGTCCCCCAAAGAGAAAGGCAAGAAATATATATGTGCCCATACTGCCAAGCCATCGAATGAGGAAGGATAAGAGTCTCTCGCCTATCAGTCCACCTGAGAACAGGGGCAGAGGTTCAAATATCATATTGAGAAATACGACAACAACAATTATATATGCATTCCAGAGTAGGAATCGCTCATAATAAGAAGGTTTTATCACCCCCCATACAAACAGAACCGCTGGTATGATATAAGAAGCTGTTCCAAACAAGCCCAAAAGAATATAGGCAATAAAAGCACCAATCACCCCACATCCATTGGTAACATTTTCTACAATAGAGAATCCCATAATGCCCGAGGTGAGATAGTCTGCTTCGTTGTGTGTGATAAGACTTACAAAAACAAGAAGAGAGAGTAATATGGCAAAAACCCTCATTATGAGTATCCTCTTACCTCTATCAAGCTTATTTAGATTCCGATAGAGTGCCACAACAATAAGTGCTATTGCGGATATTGCAAATCCTGCCATTATGGCAACGACTATGACCTTTAATATCTCCATAAGGCGCTTCGCTTCAAATACTAAATCCTAATATCTAAATTCTAAATAAAACCAAAACTCAAAATTCAAATGACCAAAACTGTGACACGTTATAACACACAGGTAACCAGAAGGTAAAGAGATCGCCCTATAGCCACATTATCCGATATGAGCTTTTATCTAATTCTGTAAGGAAAGGAGACGCAGAGAGGTATCCCTTTTTTGAGCTCATAGGATATGTTATATACAACTCCTTCTTTGCCCTTGTGACACCAACATAGAATAGCCTTCTCTCCTCCTCATAGTGTTCCTGTGACTCATAGCTCTTTGCTATGGGAAGCCCTCCGTCTACGAGATATACGACGAACAGAGTATCCCATTCAAGCCCCTTTGCACGGTGGATAGTGGAAAGAACTACATTGTTACTCGGATAATCCTCACCAGTTGCAGGCTCTGATAGGGTAACCTCAGAGAGGAATCTTAAACTAGATTTATATCCTTCAGCAAGATCAATAAGAGCCAGAATATCCCCTTTTCGTTCCTCTGCATCCTGATATGAGAGTTCAAGATACTCTTGATAAGTTTCATTATATATGAATTTTATTGCACGAGAGGGCGAGAGGTTCGTAATATTAGCAAGCATCTTCTTCATATTATTTACTCCAGCGATTGCCCTGTCTGGAATATATGAGAGGAATTCTTGAAAAGGTGAGGACGCACGGCTTACACTGCCATAAATCTTTTGTGCAGTTATACTGCCAATCCCTTGTTCAAGCATAAGTGCTCGCTTAAACGAGACTGAATCTCTTGGGTTGGCTACAATACGAAGGTATGAGAGAACATCCTTGATATGTGCCCTTTCAAAGAACCTTACCCCTGACCTTACAACATAAGGAATATCTGATTTAGAGAACTCAATCTCAATCTCAAGAGACTGGTAATGGGCGCGGTAGAGGACACCTATATCCTTGTATGAGCTACCCTGGTTAATAAGTTCTTTTATCTTAGAAACGATAAATTTTGCCTGAGTATAAGGATCTTTTGTGGCAACTACGGTTGGAAGCTCTCCAGAGGCCTTCATAGGAACAAGCCTCTTTTTGAATCTTACATCTAATCTTTCAATAATCTGGTTTGCCAGATTTAGTATCTCTGGTGTGCTTCTATAGTTGGTTTCAAGCTTATATATCTTTGCGCAAGGATAGCGAAGAGGAAAATCTCTTATGTTCTCATAATTTGCTCCTCTAAATGAGTATATGCTCTGGGCATCATCTCCAACAACCGTTATATTTCCAACCTTTTCTGCTATTTTATCTACTATCTTTGCCTGAAGTAGATTTGTATCCTGATATTCGTCAACAAGTATCTGTTCAAGATTATGCACAAAATTTCCATTACTCAGAACCTTCCACCAGTAGTAGAGAAGGTCATCAAAGTCCATCAGGTTCTCCTTTCTCTTTTTCTTTCTGTATCTTTTCTCTATTTTTGCGAGATCATCAGTATATTGAATAAGATGAGGGAATCTTTCCTTAACTGTTGTTGGAATATCCTTTAATGAACTGATAGACCTTGATATTATCTCTTTTATCAGTCTTGTCTTTGGAAATTTTCTCTCCTTTTCTATTTTGCATTCCCTTGTGCATTCCTCCAGAAAAGAGACAGCGTCTCCCTGGTCAATTATTATAAAATCAGAAGCTATACCTAAACAACCTCCTGTTCTCCGTAGGGCAAGATTACCAATATGGTGAAATGTGCCACCCCAGAGATTCCTCAGGTTTAATTGAGTTAGGATTTCAACCCTTAAGAGCATCTCCCTTGCAGCTTTATTCGTAAAAGTGAGTAACATAATGGACTCTGGTGCAACCCCGTTTTCAATGAGCCAGGCTGTGCGATATGTGAGGACCCTGGTCTTCCCAGACCCTGCTCCTGCAAGCACATAAATTGCTCCATCTCCTGCGGTAATGCAAGTCTGTTGCTCTTCATTCAGTTCCCTTCTGTAATCAATCAACATAGTGATTAGATTATACCATAAAAGGGAAGAAAAGTCAAGTAATTTTTTTTGACTGATTAACAGGATTTTTATCTAATTGTGGCGACTGTGGGAAAGCCCTTTTAAACACCGACCTCAATGAAAAATGAAAATATTAAAG
>CAYRBN010000058.1:0-6921 GCA_964422625.1 uncultured bacterium
TATATTAACACAAATTATATATAACTGTTACCCACTCAAATTGGGAAAGAGCCTGGAGAGATTTATAGACTAAAAAGGGCTGATTATATAAAAAATGGCCCCTCGCATCCTGATGGTGTTCTTGTATTCACAGGTGATGACCATATAGTAAACTGTATCTCAATAGAGGAAAAACCTTGCTATATTTCGCAAGATGGAGTGGTTAGTTTAACAATAGAACCTAAAAGTGGTAGGTATTTTGTGAACAGGGCGTATAGATTTTAAGGATAAAGGAAAAAGGAAAAAGGATAAAGTAGGCACAAATTCAATTTGTGCTGGCACGATTTGAAATCGTGCCTACATTTAAAGGGAAAAGGATAGGCTGAAGATTGCCTAATAGCCTATTATTAGTTTTTTAACCCTGCCTCTACAGGGCAGAGGAGGTAATCATGGTTAGGCTACAGCAATACTTATCAAGGGTCTGTCTCTATCTTCTGGGACTTGGGGTTCTGGTATTGCCATCCCTGGGACAGACAGCACAGGAGTTAGATGCCAGACTTGTTTCAGCCAATACGAGGTTTGGCTTCAGTCTCTTCCGAGAGATAATCAGGCAGGATACGGACAAGAATATTTTTATCTCTCCATCAAGTGTGGCTATGGCATTAGCAATGACCTATAATGGAGCCAGTGGAGAGACCAGACAAGCAATGGCAGATGCCCTCAAATTAGAGGGGATGAGCCTGTCGGAAGTGAATCGTGCCAATGCCAAACTGATGGCTATGTTAGAGGATCCAGATCCCAGAGTCCAGCTAAACATTGCCAATTCCCTCTGGGCAAGAGAAGGTATCAGATTCAAGCCGGATTTCCTTAAAAGAAACGAGAAGTTCTATGGAGCTCGGGTTACTACACTAAATTTCGCTGACCCTGATGCAGAGTCTATTATAAACTCATGGGTGAGTGAAAAGACTAAAAGAAAGATAGATAAGATCGTTGAAAATATAGATCCTATGGCGATTATGTTCCTTATAAACGCTATCTATTTCAAGGGCAACTGGACAGTGGAATTTGATGAAGAAAAGACAAGAGACCGTCCGTTCTACCTATTGGATGGAACAGAAAAAAAACATCCAATGATGTCCCAGTCAGGGGATTATAGATACTATAGAGGAGATAGGTTTCAGGCGGTCAGACTTCCTTATGGAGACAATAAGAGAATAGGTATGTATATTTTTCTTCCGGATAAGGATTCTGACATAAGAGAATTTCTTCAAAATCTGACTGCTGAAAACTGGGAAAACTGGATGGCAGGCTTCAGGATGATGGAAGGTAATATTGTCTTACCCCGTTTCAGATTAGAGTATGAAATAAATCTTAATGACGCACTCAAGGCACTTGGTATGGAGATTGCTTTTGACATGGCAAGGGCAGACTTTACTGATATGTGCGAGATTCCTCATGGGCTAAATGTCTTTATTAATAAGGTCAAGCACAAGACCTTTATAGAGGTCAATGAAGAAGGAACCGAGGCTGCGGCAGTTACCTGTGTAGGAATTGGGATAACTGCTATCAGGGAGAAATTCAGTATGATTGTTGACCGTCCATTCTTTTTTGGTATCACGGACGACGAAACAGGAACAATTCTATTCATCGGAGCTATTGTAGAACCTGAGTAATTACGGGAGAGACACTCCTGTCCCCAAGGAGAAATAGGGAAAAATAATCAACAAGTCAGAGTATTTTATAAGTTAATCCTGTAAATCCTCTAAATTTTTTATCCAGAATTTTCAGACAGGATTAACAGGATTTATTTTATTTCTTGACATTTCCCCTATTAGATTGTATAATTAAGATATGCGTGGATATCTACACATACCTATTATCTCTATTCTGCTCTCTATACTACCTCTCTATGGAGAGGAGCCACTGACTATTGGGGATGTGAGGTTTGAAGGAAATGAGACATTCTCTGATAACCAGCTCCGTTCAATTATTCGGCTGGAAAGGGGCGAGAAATATGATCAGTTTCTTATTGCAATAAATAAGTTTCAACTAAAAAATTTCTATAAACAGATGGGTTTTCTTAATGTAATGCAAAGATGGGAAAAGATAGTTGAAAAAAATGAGGTTGAGAGTATTATATATATAGAGGAAGGAACCAGGGCAGTTATAGATACCGTGAAATTTCATCATAATACAGTTTTTGACGATAATACAGTTAGAAATATTTCCGGGCTAAAACAACCATTACCCCTTGTTCAATCAGATATCCTTCTCGCGAGATTCAACCTACTCAGGGCATATTCAAGGAAGGGACATATACACGCACAAGTCATAACCGATACTGTCCAAATATCTAAAAATCACTACCTCTTAAACTTCTATATAGATGAGGGCAATCCAGTATATATTAGCGATATTATACTAAAGGGGAACAGAACAGTTAGAAACAAGGTAATAAAGCGAAGAATAGGGATAGGCAAGGGTGATGTCTGTAACCCAGAAAAAATAGCAGAGTCTCAATTTGCCATATATGGCACAGGGCTTTTTGAATCAGTAAGACATGAGATTGAAGAAAGTGAGGGGGATAGTGTCTCTATCATCTTTTATCTGAGGGAGAGACCTGCAAGGGCTATAACTTTTAGCACAGGTTATATCTATTCAGATAGGAATCCCAATAGATTATCTATCAGGCTGGGATGGAGACACAATAACCTCTGGGGTAATGCACAAAGAATTGGGATAAGACCACATTTTGAGACTGATTTCGCAGGATACGAAACAAGGGGCATTAAACTGACTTATGGAGAACCCCACCTTTTTGGCACCCTATATGAGGCCGGTTTGAATCTCTATCTAAATAGAGAGATAAGAGGTAGAGCAAGCCAGACTGTCACAGGCTCGAATATAAATCTCGGGAGGCATATAGGTAGATATGATCAGGGATATATTAGATACCAGTACGAGAGTATTATCTCAAGAAAAAGCAATATAAAAAGAAGCAAGTCAAGTTCAGTCTTTGCATCCTTTTCCCACAGTAGAAAGAACGATATATTCTATCCAACGAGAGGGCTGGTTGTCCTCTTAAACCTTCAGTATGCAGGAGGAGTGCTTGGTGGTGATGTGGACTATAACAAGGCTATAATTGAAAATATAGTCTATAACAAAGTCAGACCAGGGGTTGTAGCCACAAGGGTAATGATGGGGCTTATCTGGAATGCCCAGAAGGTGCCCTTGAAAGATAGGTTCACAATAGGCGGGATGGGCTCTATTAGAGGGTTTGATGAAAAAGCAATAGGCCCTATGATAAACAATGTCCGAGCTGGAAATACGATGATTGTGCTCAATACCGAGTACAGAATTGAGGTTATGAATAGATTTGAACTTGTTTACTTTTTTGATTTTGCCGGGCTCTGGAAGGATATAAGAACGATGAGTCTCCAGGAAAATTTTGGCATATCCGGAGGTATAGGAGTTGGATATAGAAGCCCTATAGGACCTATAAGGTTGGACTATGCCCATAGGTTAAAGGGACCTGGTGGAGGCAATTTTTATTTCACCATAGGATATATGTTTTGATTCTAAATGAAAAAACTGATTATCATAAGCCTGTTTCTATTTCTTCCTCTTCTCGTGTTTCTTCTTGGTCGTGCAGATTTTCTGTTGAACAGGGTAGAGAGACTGATTCCAGAACTGACAGATGGTGCTATCAAGGTTGATGATATAAAGGGAAATCTTCTCTTTTCTATCAGAGTACACAATTTCAGGGTAGGAGAGACTGTTGCGATAGACTCTTTGACTATCCGATACTCCCTTATATCTCTCCTCCAACGGAGAATCTATTATGCATCTGCTGGCAGGATGGTGATTGATATTAAGACCTCCAATGGCTCGTCTGGTTCTGGTGGGTTTGCTTTTCCAGTGAATATTGATAAAACTGAGGTAAGAGAATTAAAGGTAAAGGGGGCTCCTCCTCACGATGATGAGATGAGCCTGTATCAGATTTCAGCCTCTATTGTCCGAGAGAAACAGGGAATGACTATTCAGTTTAATCTGGATAGAGGAAGATGGATAGATGTTCCATTAAAAAATGTAGATGGAACCTTCTCCTACATAGATGGAAAAATTGAGATGAATCAGATAACACTCAACACCGAACACTCACACTTTTTTGCTGATCTAATCTCTGATGCAGGGAGATTTAATCTAATAGTTCACAGATCTAATATCGCTCTTGAAGAGTTCGCCCATATAATAGGGCAGGATGTAGAAGGCTCTCTTGAGGGCTCTTTTGAAGTGAAAACTGGTTTAGCAGGATGGGGTGAGCTCATTCTAAATAGAATAGTATGGAGGGGTTATACTGTTACTGATGGAAAGGCAAGCTTCACTATGAAAGATGATATTATAGACCTTAGATTCAGAGATATAGTCGCGTATAACGGTTCGGTGAATGGCACAGGAGAGATAGCAATATCTCCGTTCTCATATCGACTCAGAATGGATATTAAAGATGTTACACTGGATGAGATATGGGAAATTCCAGGTTCTGTATCAGGGGAGGTACTGGTAGATAAAAATGGTGCGAAGATAGACCTGAGTAGCACTCTTTATGGATATAAGATAGAGAGTATAAAAGGGGCTCTCTCTTTTGATGGAATGATTGATTTAGCTATAAATGAAAAACTGTCTATAACAGGAAGAATTAAACAGGAGAGGTTAAACCTGAACATATCCTCAAAAGGGTTTGATATATCACCATTTCTACCTATAAAAGGAGATCTCTTTGGTGATGGAGTGGTCAGGGGCAATCGTGCCAACCCTATATTTTCTGGCTCGTTTTACATAGCAGACTTTCACTATAAGCAGATACAGGGACAATACATCTCTTCAAGTTTCACAGTCAATCTACCGCCATCAGAAGGCAAATTTGATCTTACAGGGGTAGGAATAACCATCCCAGGTATGGACTTGAACAAGATTGAGGGCACGCTTTTATTGTCTGAAAAGAGTTTTTTCAATCTAATAGGGGAGGGTGAGGAGGTATCTCTATCTATTGCTGGAAATATAGAGAATGAGATCCTGAGGATAGATACACTTATATACTCTAAAGAGGATATAACAATAAAAAACCGACTTCCAGTGGAGGCAATCGTCAAACCCAAATATTTTTTGATAAAACAATGTGTTCTCTCTATAGATGGAGGCTCTCTTGAGCTAAAGGGAAGATTTGATCCGCAAGATATGGCTCTAAGTGGCCTAGGAGAAGAACTCTCTTTATCGTCTTTGGATAAGGATCTAAAGGGTCTATTGAACATCTCCTTCAATATAGAAGGACCTCTCCTGACACCGTCCATTCAATCTTCTCTTCAACTTACAGATGCCATAATTGAGGGAATCAGGGTTGACACGGTTTTGGTGAGCGCACAATACAGAGACTCATTGTTAATAATTGAGAGCTCCGAGATTGTGATTGGACAAGAGCGATCTGATATAGAGGGCTCTATTCCTCTTGTTCTATTCCCACCTGAGATCCCAGAGGGTGAGATAGACCTTGCCTTAAGAATGAGAAACCTGCCACCTGGTATCTGGAATCTTTTTCAAAATCATGCCCTGATAAGAGCAGGGAAAACGGATATAGAACTAAAGATCACAGGCCAGAGTGGGTCTCCAGAGATAAGTGGATGGGCAGATATGAAATCCCTCTCCCTTGATCTTCCTTTATATGGTGTCAGTTTTCAGAATATCAATTCAAGGGTTCGCTTTCTAAATGGAAGATTGGAAATTGAGTCGTTTACTGGAAAAAGCGGAGATGGTAATATCACAGCTGATGGAGAGATACTCATTTCTGGTCTATTGAGGGATGCGGTGGAACTGTCTCTCAATATCAAAGCCAGGGATATAACAGTGCGTATACCAGAGGGAGAGGGAGAGATTGATATGAATATCAATCTTTCTGGGACCCTTGCACATCCTGTGATAAAGGGCGATATAGAGGTAGAAAGAGCAGAGATTCTGTTCATTGTTAGGGAAGAGATGCCTGCCACAGAAGCAAACTACGACCTGATTCTAAATATAGATCTATCACGGGTATGGATACGGACTCCACTTCCAGCCATAATCAATCCTATCCCTGGAATAGAGAATCCCCTTGCCGAACTTGAAATGGCAGGAGATCTATCAGTCATAAGAGAGGGAAGGGAGGTCTTTATTACTGGAGATATGGGGGTGAAACAGGGATATTTTTATTACATTGACAGGCCATTTAAGATAGAAGATGGAAGATTTGTCTTTGATAACATAGCAGGGTTTGACCCGCTTGTCACTCTAAGAGCAAGAAGTGATCTAATATATTCAGTATTAGAAGAGGGGATAAGAAGACAGGATACCACAATCGTCTATATTACACTTGACGGCAGAATGAGTTCATTAAATTTTTCTATCTATTCTGAGCCCAGTCTACCATTAGATGGTATCCTAACCCTCCTCACATTGAATGTCCCATCCCTGCATGCTGTTTTGGACCAGTTCAGGGTTACAGATGTCCCGGATAGACTTCTCAATTTTCTGATAAGGGGAACCGTTCTCTCTTATATGGAGGATCTCCTTGGTGTAGATGCACTCTGGCTTGAGACCGCACTTATAGGAGAGGAGAAAAAGGCAAGGCTTACAGCAGGCAAATACATATCGCCTGACCTATATGCAAGCTACACAAGAGACCTCTTCTCTCCGACCTGGAGTTTCCAAACAAGGTATCACCTCTTTAGAGGAATATCACTGACTGGAGAGAGAACTGAGGACAATGAATATAGTGCAGGTATTGAGATAGAGGTGAGGTATTAGTTTGTTAGAAGGTCAAAAAGTCGAAAGGTCAAAAGGTCTAAAAGTCATCCTTAATGACTTGGTAACCCAATAACCTGATTACCGATAACCGATTACTGCTTACTG
>CAYRBN010000058.1:7021-9165 GCA_964422625.1 uncultured bacterium
TTAATGACTTGGTAACCCAATAACCTGATTACCGATAACCGATTACTGCTTACTGCCTACTCCTTACTGCTTACTGTATATCTTATGTCTAATTTTTTCTCTCAGTCTATCATATTCTTTGCTATTATCTCTTTGGGGGTATTTTTTGTATTCTTATTTTACAGAAGAGATAGCAGATTATCAAAAGGGCTGCGTATAGCATCTATCTTTATTCTTGCAGTCTTTCTAATTGAGCCTTTTATCACCGAGAGAAGGAGGGATACAGTTGCTATTCTGATAGACACCTCAAAGAGTATGGGGGTAAAACAAGAGTCTCTCTCTTTTTGGCTTGAAAGAATTGGAGATGAGGATATAAAGAGTGAATACTTCTGGTTTGATACTATGCTCTATAAAAGAGACAGAGGAGGTGGACCTACTGATATAGCAAAGGCACTTGAGCTCCTTCCACCCCACATAGGAGGAGTTCTGCTCCTCTCTGATGGGATATATACCAGAGGACAGGACCCTACAACGATAGAACATCCTTTTCCTATATATACTATCCCGATTGAACAGGAGGTAGAGACATATATCAGACTGGTTGGATATGATAGGAATTACTTTGTGTATAAGGGAGATACAGTCTCGGTTGAGGCATTTATAGAAGCAAGAGGTGTTGATGGTGAAAAGGGATGGCTTACACTCTTTCAAGGAGAGAAAGAGGTATCAAAAAGGGCTGTGATATTTCCATCAGATGGTGTCAGAACTGCATTCAGACTGGATTTCGTCCCCACTATATCAGGGATTCATAAATATAGATTATCTCTTAAAAAAGAAGAGCGGATTTCAGACATCAGTTTTCCTATCAATGTGTTAGAGAGAGATATAAGGGTGCTTTATCTATCTAAGAGTCCCAGTTTCAATCTGAAGTTCATAAAAGATGAGATTGAAGAGGATATAAAATTTCATTCTGCAATCAAGCTTGCAGAGGAAAAATGGCTTATAGATGGGATAAAAAAGAGAGGCGATTTTGATGTAGGGGGCTTTATAAAAGAGATAGACCCGTCTCTTATATTCTCTGAAGGACTGGAGATACCATTAGACTACATTGAAGATGGTGGTAGTGCTTTTCTGGTTGGGAAAGGCTCGCTCTCTCCATTTATATTTGGGAGAAGAGAAAATAGAAAGGGAAGGATGCATATTATAGAGGAGGGGCTTTTCATCTCGTCACCTCCCTTTCTTCAGTTCTTTGATGTAATAGGGCTCAAAAGAGGAGCAAGAGTGATTGCAACGCTGCCAGGGGTCAAGACTGCTCTGGGTGATATGCCTGTATTTGCCGCTATGAGGTATGGGAAAGGCGAGATATACAGTATTGCTTCACCCCTCCTCGTGCCTCTTGTCTTTTCTCCTGATCGCGAGCCAGGCTTCTTTAACAGACTGATAAGATGGATAGTAGAAAGAGAACAGGAGTTTCATCTGACGACAGACAGAGTGATATACAGATTGGGAGAGCCTATAAGGATAAGGATGGAGGTCTTACAACCTCTTGACCAGGATGTTATAGTAGAGATAACGGATGGAGAGAGGATTATAAGAAGGCACCTTTATAAAAGAGGGGAGAGAGTATATGAGACTGTGATAGACTATCTTGCCCCTGGAAGATATGAATACAGTTCAAATATAGGTGGAAAGGGTGAGTTCTATGTGGAGGCCCCCTCCCAGGAGGAACCAACCCATTATGCAGACCGCGAGCTTCTGGATAGACTTGCCTTTTTGACTGGTGGCAAGATGATTGAGTCGCCGGATCAGATTCAGATTACAACAACCAGCAAGCATCTAAAATATCCCTGGTTTCCATCAAGGCTTCCGTATCTACTACTCTTGCTCATTATTCTCCTCTCTGTGGAGTGGTGGAGTCTTAGGAAGGGAAAAGGATGAAGTGTATAAAGGATGAAGTATGAAGGATAAAGGATAAAACTGTGGTTAAAAAATTGCCAAAACCACGATCAATACCTATATTCCTTTTTGGGGCGGATCTAAAGATCCGCTACTACATTGGATTTGGATAGCCATCCCGTGTAGTAGCGTAGCTTTAGCTACGCAAAAGCCATGTAGTAGCGTAGCTTTAGCTACGCAAAAGCCATGTAGTAGCGTAGCTTTAGCTA
>CAYRBN010000059.1:0-6878 GCA_964422625.1 uncultured bacterium
ATATTAACACAAATTATATATAACTGTTACCCACTCAAATTGGGAAAGAGCCTGTAATTTATTATCTGATTTGTGGACACAAGAAGCATAGATTGCCACAATTCCCAACCTCCTATTGTAGGAGTATGTAGATATATTACTCGGAAAAACAGAATGGTAGTTATAAACCAGAGGATATTACCAGATATCCGGACAAGAAAATTTTGACGAAATTCCAATTCTCTTGAAAGACAGTTCTTTGCAAAAGATATCCAGAGCCTAAAATAGTGCATAGCTATCCTCCATAGGCGGAAAATTTTCTAATTCCTCTTGACCATACCAGGCGATTTACAAAATAGATTACTATAATCCATACCATTTGAATCACCAGACCAGACACAATCTCTTTAAGAACGATCTTCTCTAAAAAGATACTGAGCGGGAAAAACAACAGATACTTAAATGGTAATACCTCTATAATTCTGTAGATAGCTGAAGGAAAAAGGTCCAGGGGAAGTATAGATCCCACTAAAATAGGAATTACAAAATTTACAAGATATAGCATCCCTGTATTCTCCTCCAACCAAAAAGCGGAAAGGCTAAAAAGGTAGGTTAACTGAAAGCCTAAAATAATAGCCAATCCCAGGGCTAAAAAGAAAAGGAGATAGGAGGAGAGATGGTTAGGAAATTGAAAATCTAAAGCGAGAACAAGACTGAATCCTATAATAAGCAGCAGTGAAACTATGGTGCGCACAATTCCTGAGCCTCTTATCACACAGAAATTATGCCACTTGTAACTGAAGGGACGGAGTAGATAATTTGAGAGTGTTCCCTCTCTTATGTCAGATGCTATATCCATCCAAACAACAGGATGGACAAAGTCGCCTAAAAATGCAGCGAGAACATAGTATGTAATCATCATTGCCGCTGTGTATCCCTTGATCATCTCTACTTCATAAAAGATAGTTCTCCATAAAAGGAGAATTGCAATTAACGGGAACAGCACACAGAGAAAGCTGACAATGTAATCTGCCCGATATTGCATATCCTCCTGGAAGACCATGTTTATGACCTTAACATACTTACGCATCTTCTGTTATACCAGAAAAGATCCGGTGGATTGTATCTTCAATAGGTTCAACCTCTACACTTACATCGGTTATCTCATACTTTTTTATTATATTGTTGAAGGTTTGAGAGGTTTCTTCTTTTCTCGTTCGCATTACAACTTTAAGTTCGTCTCTGGTTACTATTTCGCCATACGGTGAGATCTCTCTGGGAATCTCTTTCAGGAATGTGATTTTTATCATTTTATAGGGCGCATACTTATAGAGAAGCTTCTCTATATTACCATCAAAAAAGATCTCTCCTTTATGTAATAATATTACACGACTACATAATTCTTGAATATCTTTCACATAGTGGGTGGTAAAAATAATGGTTACTCTCTCTTTTTTGTTGTATTCTCTTAAGAACTCCTTTATATTCTTCTGGGTGACTATATCCAATCCTATAGTGGGCTCATCAAGAAAAAGTACTCTGGGACGGTGAATTAAGGAGGCAAGGAGTTCCATCTTCATACGTTCACCAAGGGAAAGTTGTCTCACGGGAATAAGTAATAAATTTTTCACATTAAGTAATGAAGAGACTTCATCAAGAGTTGTGGAAAATACATCGCCTGGTATTTTATATATCTCTTTATTTAGCAGAAGTGAATCCATAGCAGGCAGATCCCACCAGAGTTGGCTCTTTTGCCCCATAACAAAGGAGATCCTCTGTCTGAAGCTATTTTTTCGGTGCCAGGCAACAAAGTCCATCACCCTCACCTCCCCAGCAGTAGGATAGAGTACTCCCGAGAGAATCTTCAGAGTAGTAGTTTTACCGGCACCATTTGGACCTATATATCCAACAAATTCGCCCTCCTCAATGTTGAAAGAAAGCCCTTTAAGTGCTTTTACCTCGTTGTAACTCCTCTTTATAAGGCTCTTTACTGACCCCCGAATACCGGGTTCCTTTTTATGGGAGTAGTAAGTTTTTCGCAGATCTTTTACCTTTATAATAAAGTCCGACATATTTAAGCCTGCTCAATATTTATAAGTTCAATGCTTATAAGTGGTTTATATGTTATGGTAGTAAATCATGCAAAATAATGCATAAAGCCGCAGAATAACAGAAGTAAGTATATCAGAAAATCAGAATATCAGTGGGAAGAGTATCAGTAGATCAGGATATCAGATTTGGGCAGCTCGCTCCTGATCTTCTGGTGCGCTGGTATTCTGCCTACTGATTCGCTGATGCCCTGATGCGCTGTTGTTTTGTATGGCTAACGCATATTCTGGGATAATCAAATTCGTATCCAGAAAAAATATCTAATATTATGACACACAAAAGAGGAGATTGCAAGAAATATTTTTACTTTCTCATGCACAGTCTAAAAATGCGCAAACAACCCCGAGATTACCTCCAGGACACAACGGCAAAAAGTAGCAGTACATACATCTGTCGTTTTTTCACCACACATCTAATAGATTGCTACCGCTCCCTGACCAAGGTAATGCACTCCAATCTCTGACCGCAGAAAAAAGAATATGTAGGGGCAGGGCTTGCCCCTGCCCAATAGGGTAACCGCAAGGGTTACCCCTACAATCTGCGTCCTCTAAAGAGAGTGAGGCAGGATGCCTCACCTGTTTCCCTAACACCTGAGAAACTATAGACTACAGACCACAGTACAGTAAGCAGTAAGGAGTAGGGAATAAGCAGTGGAGACAAAAGACCAAAGACCTATAACCTAACAAACCAACAAACTAACCAACCAACCAACTAACAAACTAACCAACTAACTACCTAACACCTGATTAAGCCATTGCGTTCAAAATCTCTTATCGGTATGGAATAATACCAGAGGTAGTAGCTGTCGGGTCCGAACTCTATTTTAGGAGAGTTTTTTAGGGTATCCAGGTTATACCATCCAGGACCATTATATCTCTTAAAGAGAAGCCCGAGACCGGACCCTACCGAGATATATACCTCAGCAAGGTCTTTCTTTTTCTCTTCTGGCTTTGAGACACAGAGCCATCTCAGGCATTTCTCTTCTTTATCACCAATCTTCACCCTATATGGACCGTCTATCTCTTCTATATGGGAACATTCCCTTAACAGTTTGCCAGACCTGTATATCTCTTTTGTCTCCCACCTATCTCCTGTCTTTATCAAAAGGGGAATAGTATCATCCACATCCTCTATCTTGCCTTTCCCTGTGGCGTCCCTGGATATAAATAGAACCTTCCGTGCCTCTTTCTCTTTAATTAGATAATCGCAATAAGATTCGTCCTCAAGTTCTCCATCTGGCTTATATAGTTTTGAGGATGTTTCCAGTGTCTCTTCGCCACTTACCGTAACAGGACCCCCTACACTACAGAGGTATATCTGCGAGAGAGTTTTTTCCGGCAGGTCATAATCACATCTTAGAAACCTGTCTCCAATCTCAAACTTTTCCTGAAAGAATGGGTCTCCCTTAAGAGTAAGTTGAATACTCTCCTCTAATAGTTTCTCTATCTCTATTTCCGGAACTCTCGCCGAAACTCTTTTTATCACCTCTTTAATCTCCAACATACGAACCTCCTTGCTAAGGTAGAGTATTTAGCATTTACAATTCCTTGTCAGATTATAAAGTCCAATGTCCCATTCTGTTACTCACTACTCACTACTCGTTACTGCCCTAACATAGATTTTCTTATGGACAACTGGTTTCTTATAATAGGGAGCAAATTCATATTCTGCAATAACTCTACCCAACCGGGAAACAGCAAGCAAAATCCTTTCTCTCTCTATATTCTCAATTCTCTCCATTGTTGACTCAATAAAACTATCCGGGAGACTATATTTTCTTAATCTTTCAAGTTTTTTCATTTTTTATTACCTCCTTCAGTTTATCAATTCCTCTTGTTATTCTTGATTTTACTGTGCCTATAGGTATTTTCAGTGTTTCGGATATCTCTCTATATTTCTGTCTATCAATATAGAAAAGTTCAATAACAACTCGTTCTTTATCCGGAACTTTTGAAAGTGATTGAAAAAGAGAGAGAGCCTGACAGAGATTTCTTGCAATCTTATAGAGATATGTCAAAAGGCCTGCCTCAAATCTGAATTTGTCAAGAGAGAAGTATAACTTGATAAATACATCTTGCGTAACTTCCTCTGCATCAGTTAGATTCGAAATATAGGAAAGCACATACCTGAATATAATGTTCTTATACTTTTGAATGAGAATCTTGAACTAGTTCTCATCACCTGACAATATTTTCTCTATAATATCTCTGTCACTTTCCATACTCTTTACTATAATAGACGAAAAAATAGGACAAATTGTTCCATTTTAACACAATTTTCACGGAATATCAAGAAAATTCTTTTGACAGGATTAACAGGATTTTTATCTAATCGTGGGAAAGCCCTTTTTGGATTTGCTAAATCAAATCCCTACATATCGAGGGCAGAAGCCCTCTCCGTGAATCTTTAGGAAAAAGCCAACAAATTTTTGCAATAGTAGTAGAGATATAAGATAAATCCTGTTAATCCTGTCAAGAAAAAAATCCCTTTTTTCCCTTGACTTTCTCTCTTTTTTGTGGTATAATTTTGTTTGTTCTCTTTTTCCTGATACTGCAATACAAAAATCTCTCGCAATGACAAAAAGGGTTGAACATATTATCACTCTGTTACAGGATAGATACCAGTTCAAACAGAAAAATGACGAACCATTCAGGGTTCTCATATCTACCATCCTATCACAGAGAACCAGAGATAAGGTAACAGAAGAGGTATCAGAGCATCTATTTTCAAGATATAAAACACCAAAAGAGATTGCAAGAGCAAGACCAGATGAGATTACATCTCTAATCAAAGGGGTCGGCTTCTATAACATCAAGGCAGAAAGGATAAAAGAGGTAGCATCTATTCTTATAAAGAGATGGAATTCAAGTGTGCCATCTGACCTCTGTGAACTTCTTTCACTTCCCGGTGTAGGACGCAAGACCGCAAATTGTGTCCTTGTCTATGGGTTTGGAATTCCAGCCCTCCCTGTGGACACACATGTTCATCGGATAACAAACCGTTTGGGTCTTGTTGCTACATCTATACCAGAGGAGACTGAAAAATCCTTAACAAAAATTATTCCAAAAAAATACTGGGGATGGCTAAATTTTGCCCTTGTCCAATTTGGCAAGGAGATATGTAAACCTATTAAACCTCTATGTGGAAGATGCAAGTTGAGTAAGAAATGTGGTTATAAAAAGTCCAATGTCCAGAGTTAAAGGTCTAAATAGTTACCGGTGAAAAATTCTTTTTTTGCGTAGCTAAAACTACGCTACTACATGGGATGGATATCCAAATCTAATGTAGTAGCGGATCTTTAGATCCGCCCCAAAAAGGAATATAGCTATTGCTTGTGGTTTTGGCAATTTTTCACCAGTAACTAAATATTTTTTTCTATCACATACACATGCATCCAATTATCTCTTATGCAAATCGGCGATAAATTCACAACAGAGATTATAGACTTTGCCTATTTCAAAGAAAGTGGAGTAGCCAGAGTGAATGAGTTTGCCGTCTTTGTTCCATGGACACTGCCAGGGGATGTGATTGAAGCTCGTATGGTAAAGAGAAAGGCGAGCTTCGGATTAGCAGAACTCGTCAGGATAAAGGAACCGTCTCCTAATAGAATAGCGCCACTGTGTCCCCTTTTTCAAAAATGTGGGGGATGCACCCTCCAGAACCTCTCCTATAAACAACAAATCTTGCTTAAAGAAAATTTCCTTAAAGAATCGATGAAACGAATTGCGGACATGGACCTATCTTCAGTAGATATTCTTCCAACAGTTGAGTCCCCCGAGATATGGTATTACAGAAATAAGATGGAGTTTGTATTTGGAGAGCAAGATGGCAACTTTATACTTGGACTTCACAAAAGGGGTTCTTACAAACAGTATGTTGATGTGAAAGAATGCCTTATATTTTCAAAATCTGCATCCGAGATAATGGAGAGAGTGAGAAACTTTGTTACAGAGACAGGGCTTTCTATCTATAGTCCTATCACCCATAGAGGATTTTTAAGGCATCTTGTGATGAGGGAGGCGAAGTCCACAGGAAAAATGCTGATAAACCTTGTTACCGATTATGGAGAGCTGGATATAGAAAATCTCATAAGTTTAGTGCCAGAATATGTTAGCGCATTTCTATGGACAATAAATACTAAAAGGGCAGACGCGGTCATTCCAGACAAAATTAGGTTAATAAAGGGCACATCTAATATAGTAGAACAGATTGGAGACCTGAACTTTTATATCACACCCTATTCATTTATTCAACCAAATCCTTACAGTGCAGCACTTTTGTATGAAAAAACCAGAGAACTTGCCAATATACAAGGTGATGAAACACTACTTGACCTTTACTGTGGCTCAGGTGGAATTGGACTATCCCTATCAAAATATGCGAAACAGGTATTCGGAATAGATTCAAGTGAATCATCTATAGAATCTGCCGAAATGAACCTCAGATTAAATAAATTTAGTAACATCAGATTTATAACAGGAGATGTAAGGAGGGTTCTCTATCAGAGAAAAGGATGGAGAGGTAGAATAGATATTGCTATAATAGATCCCCCAAGAGATGGTATGCCAGGTCGGGCAATAATGCATTTGATAAACCTGAAAATACCTGAATTGATATATGTCTCCTGTAATCCATCAACATTCGCAAGGGACGCTGCACTTCTTACAAAGAACAGATATAGCCTTAAGTCTATCCAGCTAATAGATATGTTTCCCCATACATACCATATAGAGCTGATTGCAAAGTTTACATTATCCCAAAATATGCGTTAGCCACAGAACTTCACAGAA
>CAYRBN010000059.1:6978-9122 GCA_964422625.1 uncultured bacterium
AGCCACAGAACTTCACAGAAGTACGCAGAAGATGATAAAAATAGAAATTTTTTTCTGTGAAATTCTGTGTTATTCTGTGGCTTTATGCATTATTTAGGATTATAAACTATTTTCTATCTTCTCCACTGTTTAAGAGAAGAATTACCTGCACGGTCCCTTGTCCTCACCACGAGGTGTCTCGTCCCCTCTTTAATTGCTATCTCAAAGTTCTCTTTCTTCTCATCAAATATTCCGTCTTTTGGAAATATAGAAATAAATCTATACGCATCTTTTGAATACTCAAACGATATTATCTCACTCATATTATCACTCACTTCTACCATAGCCTTATTTCCTCTAACTCCAATTTTGATAAGAGGAGGAGTGTTATCTATTTTGTATACATCGGATATCCTGATACAAGATAAGGCATAACGAGGTGGATTTGATGGCGCATCAGATACTTCTACCTTAAACTGGTAAAGCCCGTCAGGCAAAGCATCTTCCTCTATTTCAACCATGCTATCAGCAATCTCCTCCCTTAAAGCTATCCAGCTCTCCCCCACCTCCCTATAATAGACATTGAACACTATATTATCTTTATCAGGGTCCCTTGCTGAGAAAGTGAGGGCGTAGGGACCAAGGGTTATATTCTCTACAAAGGGTCTACGATTGAGTGGTAGATATGCTACTCTGACAGATTCTATCTCATCAGTGCCTCTAAGCCTTGCTCTCCATCTTATAAAACGGTTGGAAGAGGAGGTTATCATTCCATCATTTAGCCCCTTCCATTCCTCCCATGTAACATCAGGACTCTCTGTATTACCTGTTCTCGTTTCAAACTTTATTCTACCTCTCCCCTTGTATGCAAGCATCCCCCATCTACTTGCACCACCTGTATCATAAGAATATGACACAACAATCCCCTCGTCTGGGGGTCTTTCACTCAATCTATACAGACTGACAAGTTCTGATAGCCCAATAAACCCTTCCCTATTAATAGCGGATATTGATACAGGAAATTCGTAGGGAATATCAAACTTTCCATCTTTATATATCCTGTATATCCTTCTATCAGATGCACTGAGCAGTCTGTTGTTATACTTAATAAGGTCCCTTGCAATACCACTAATCTCAATCAGATTCTCCACAAGACCATCATCCCGTATTCTCTTTATCAGAGATGTTGTATCAAGAGCAATAGAAAAATAGACTGTTCCATCAATCTTGACAATCCCTGATACCTCACCCTCACCGTGATCATATAGACCTCTTGGAGAACCACCATCTGGAATAACAAACAGCAAGCCACCATCCCCTGTCCCAACATATATATCGCCTTCAATGAGAACAAGCCTGGATGCATTTGCTCTACCTGTCACAAGAAGTGTATCTATATGCCCCTCTTTTACCATGAGCACCAGTCCACTGCTACCAGTTCCAGCTATGAGCTCTCCAGAGGGCAGAATGATTATATCCCATATAAACTCCTCCTCTGTCTCAAGTATTACCTCTCCCCTACCTTCTCTATCAATTCTATAGACCCTTCCAGGAGATCCTGTCCCGATATATATCTTACCCTTATTTTCTGCGAGTGTAAGCACATTTGTCTCTGGTGGGTCAAAAAAGAGCTCTCCTTCACCGTTCTCTATTTTATATACCCTTCCATCTTCACCTGTTGCAATGTATGTGACATCCTGGACAGTAAGGATATCCCATATAAACATATCATCCGTTCTGAATATAGGCTGGACACTGGATAGAAGGGCGATATTTCCGTCTCGTGTTATCCCTGTATCATAAAATCTGAATTCTGTCCAGGCCCTTTCCTCCCAGAATGAGGTAGTAACCCCGACGACTATCAAGATAATATATAGCATATACCTATTTTACCATATTTATACACGAAAGTCAAGAAAAAAATTACAGTTTTGTGAAATTAAGGAGTGAGAGACAATCTATATCAGCTATTTCCTCCAAAAATAGAGGTGTCAGAAGGAAACTCTTGACACAACACCAATAGAAAATTAGTGAGATTAGTGGACTATAAACAACTCTTAACATTACAAAGACCGACTGCAATTTTATATTTAAATTAACAGTGATTATTTTTTTCTGTTACGGAACATTTAAAATGGGACATTCTCGGAACGCTAAAATGGGAC
>CAYRBN010000060.1:0-9052 GCA_964422625.1 uncultured bacterium
AACTACTTCTTTAGCGGCTAAAAATCTTAAAAGAAATTCTATTGGATATGAAATAAACAGTGATTTTCTACCTGTTATAAAAGAGAGACTTGGGATAAAGCAAAAAATTGTTTTCCAAAATGCATCTTTTGAAATAATTAAACAAGAACAAAGAAAAATAGATGTTAGAGAAGCGGTTAAAAAACTACCTTATAAATTTAGCGACTCGATAAAATTTGACAAGAAAATCGACCCCAGAAAATTGAAATTTGGGTCAAAAATAGATAATTCTCATTTCAAGAGAGAAACATATCATTCTGTGAAAGAAATAATTTCTCCAGAAGTATTGATGTTAAATAACGAATTGAAAATTAGGTTATTAGGGGTGAAGGAAAGAGCAGAAAAGAATGGAGAGGCGATCCAATTCTTAAAAGAAAAAACTCGTGGTCGAAAGGTATTTTTGAAATTTGACACAACAAAATATGATGGGGAAAATAATTTGCTTTGCTATCTCTATTTACAGAATAAAACTTTTTTAAATGCCCATTTGATAAAAAATGGGTTGGCTGATGTAGAGACAGCCCTTGAGTACAAGTACAAATCAAAGTTTCTAAATTTACAACAACAAATAGTTCATGGAGTTATGAGATGAAAGTAAAAATTAGCATTAAAGAGATCCGAAGATATTTGGAGATAGAACCTCCCGATTTTCCTAAGGATGTGGCTCCATTGCTCAATTTAGCAAATCAATATGCGCAAGGAACACGACCAAAAGTAGTTGGTCAAATGAGTGATCTTATTCAACAATTTAGTGGAAGGACTTTATCTGAATGGGAAAAATGGTATTTGGAGCAAAAACCTGACGCAATCAGAAATGCCACAGAGAAGATAGTGCAAATGTTGAAAAACTTAAAGAATACAATAGACAAAATTGACAGTATGATGGTAGAGCAGTGGGTAAGAGATTTGGTGATTGTGAAAACCTTTATAGGGTTAAGGTTCCAGGAGGCAATACTAAAGAAAGGCGCCGAGATAAAAGGAACGAACTACCGGTTATCCGAGCCCGATGAAGAATCAAAAGGAATTGATGGCTATATCGGAGAGATTCCTGTATCTATAAAGCCCCACACCTACGAGGTGAAAGCATCATTGCCAGAGCATATAGACACCAAAATCATCCATTATAAAAAGATTGACAATGGAATTGAGGTGGATTATGGAAAAGTATTGTAATAATTAGACGCAATGGCTCCATCAGGTGTTAGGTAGTTAGTTTGTTAGTTGGTTAGTTGGTTAGTTGGTCCTTACCGATAACCGATAACTGATAACCGATCACTGCTTACTACTTACTGCTTACTGATAAGGGGGTTCTATGGAAAAAAAAGAGAATGAGTTATGCACATACAGGTTCCGAAAAAAGCCTATTATGGGTGACAATGGGCGAGCTGCTCAGAGAGATCTCGGCAAGATACCCGGAAAATGATGCTCTGGTAGTCTCATACCGTGATGAGCGGTATAATTACAAAAGATTCTACGAGATTTGCCGACTGGCTGCCAAAGGTTTTATGAAGCTTGGGATAGTTAGGGGTGACAGGGTTGCAATCTGGGGCACAAACTATCCAGAATGGGTCTTCACCCAGTTTGCCACCGGGATGATTGGGGCTATTTTGGTCCCTATCAATCCAGCATTCCGCTCTCATGAATTGGAATATGCCTTGAAAGACTCACAGAGCACAACACTCATCCTGATTGAGAGATTTAAGAGCTCAGATTATCCCCTGATGCTCAAAGGGGTCTGTCCTGAGGTAGAAACCTCAACCCCAGGAGGGATAAAGTCTTCTAAACTGCCCTATCTCAAAAATCTGATATTGTTAGGGGAGAGAGCGAACCCCTATATGTTCTCCTGGAAAGACCTGCTCAAGATGGGTGAGGAGATCTCTGATGATGAGCTTAAAGAGAGAGAAGAAGATCTGGACCCAGATGATATAGTCAATATCCAATACACCTCTGGGACCACTGGCTTCCCAAAAGGTGCATCACTCTCACATCATAATATCATAAACAATGGCTTCTTTGTCGGCGAAACAATGAGGTTCACAGATAAAGATAGACTCTGCATTCCTATCCGTTTCTATCACTGTTTTGGTATGGTTCTATCTAATATTGCCTCTGTCAGTCATGGTGCTACGATGGTTCTTCCTTCTGAATATTTTGACCCCCTTGCAACACTAACGGCTGTGGAAAAGGAGCGATGCACCGCACTTCATGGTGTTCCCACAATGTTCATTGCTGAATTAGAGGAACCAGAATTTGAGAGGTTTGACCTGAGCAGTCTGCGCACAGGAATTATGGCAGGTGCTCCCTGTCCAATAGAGCTGATGAAGAGGGTGATAAAAGATATGCATCTGTCTCTTATTACTATCTGCTATGGACTTACCGAATGTTCGCCTGTAACGAATCGGACAAGAGTTGATGATACCCTGGAGATAAGAGTGAAAACCGTTGGTGCACCAGCTCAACATACAGAGATAAAGATAATTGATCCAGAAACAGAAAAGGTGGTGCCTGCTGGGATAAGGGGTGAGTTATGTTGTCGTGGCTATCAGGTTATGAGGGGATACCATAACAGACCAGAAGAGACAAAAGAGACCATAGATAGAGAGGGGTGGTTACATACCGGCGATCTGGCTGTGATGGACGAGAATGGCTACTGTGCCATTGTGGGTCGGCTCAAGGAGATGATTATAAGAGGTGGTGAGAATGTCTATCCACGAGAGATAGAGGAGTTCTTCTATACACACCCCAGTGTCAAAAATGTGCAGGTATTCGGGGTTCCTGATGAGAAATACGGCGAGGAGATAGTTGCCTGGATTGAATTGAAAACTGGTACAGAGACGAGCCCTGAGCAGTTTAGAGAATTCTGCAAAGGCAAGTTGGCACATTATAAGATACCGAGGTATATCAAGATCGTTACTGAATACCCTATGACTGTAACAGGTAAGGTCAAAAAACATAAGATGCGGGAGATCGTGGTTAAGGAGTTGGGGTTATTAGTTGGTTAGACGGTCGTATCAAGTAAAATAGAGAGAATAAGAGAAACCACGACTCACCACCAAGACACAAAGACACCAAGTTTTTGCTTTTTTTTATTCTTTGTGACTTCGTGCCTTTGTGGTTTTATCTGTGGTCGGTTTTTGACAATGGTTAAGTTTTTTAAAGGGGGAAAGATGGAAAAGGTGGAATATGAGAGAGAACTGCGGGAGTTTGAATGGAATATCCCTGCAGACTATAATATCTTTGGTGTGGTCAGAGGGCATGCAGAGAAAAACCCGGATAAGGTGGCGATATTCTGGGAGAACGAAAAAGGAGAGTCATCCCAGCTCTCTTATAAGAAGCTGGTCGAGGGTGCGTGTCGGTTCGGAAACATTCTTGCCAGACTCGGGGTAAAAAAGGGAGACCCTGTCCTGCATATCATTCCGCGCCTACCGTCTGCATATATAATCCAGCTTGGAACCTTTGCAGTGGGTGGTGTTGCAGTCCCCTGCACTGAAATGTTGAGAGCAAAAGAGATAGAATACCGCTCCAGGGTCAGTTCTGCCCGTGTGATAGTTGCCCATATTGATAACACAGATACAATTGACCAGATAAGAGATAGCTGTCCCCTTGACACATTTATCGTCGTTGGAGGAGAGAAGCAAGGGTGGATAAGCTTTGAAAAGGAGATTGCATCCGCGCCTCTTGACCCTCCTTCTGTTTCTGTGGGGGTGGAGGATCCACTCACAATCAACTTCACATCAGGAACGACAGGTGAACCCAAACCTGTTATGCATAAACATCGCTGGTTGTATGCACACAGCATAATCACAGCCCGTTATTGGTATGATATCCAGCCCGATGATATTATCTGGTCAACGACAGGACCAGGTTGGGCAATGTGGTATTGGGCACCAATCGGGATTGCACTCAATCATGGGGTATCCCAGCTCACTTACAATGGTAAATTTGATCCTGAAAAGTATCTACAACTTTTGGCAAAGTATAAGATCACCAAATTGGGTGCCACGCCAACCGAATATAGAATTATCACTGCCCTGCCAAACCTTGAGCAGTTCAAACTTCCAGATCTACGCTCTGCCCTGTCCGCTGGTGAACCACTTAATGTGGAACCGATTGATAGGTTTAAGCGTGCATTTGGGGTGACAATCAGGGATGCTTATGGACAGACAGAGACGGTCTGTCTTGTCTCTAACTATCCTGGACTTCCTGTGCGTCCGGGCTCAATGGGCAAACCTACCCCGGGCCTTGGGGCTACGGTCATAGATGAGACAGGTAACCCCGTCCCAAAAGGGAGCATGGGGGAGATTGCAATAAGGCAGGATAACCCCGGCATATTTGATGGATACTGGAAGAGACCAGTAACTCGTTCAGCTGATGGCTGGCACCACACAGGAGACCTTGTTCGTCTGGATAAAGATGGATATATCTACTTTGAGGGGCGGACAGATGATGTGATTATCACATCAGGCTATCGGATTGGACCATTTGAGGTAGAGGATGCTCTGGTCAGCCATCCAGCAGTGTTAGAGGCGGCTGTAGTTGCTGCTCCAGATCGGAAACGAGGAGAAATAGTAAAGGCATTTGTCATTCTTGATAATGGATACAGTCCATCAGATGAGCTGGTAGAGAAACTTCAGAAACATGTAAAGACAGTTGCTGCACCTTACAAGTATCCCAGAGCTATGCAGTTTGTGTCCGAGCTTCCAAAAACAATCAGTGGAAAGATTAAACGGGCAGAGCTGAAGCGCCGTGAGTGGGAGGGATGGGACAGAGGATAATAAACCTGGAGGTATACTGATGGAACAGAATCGCGCCGAGCCGTATCGTATCAAAGCAGTAGAACCTATTAAAAAGACCAACCGTGAAGAACGATTGCACGCCATTGTAGAGGCAGGGTACAACACTTTCCTCCTCAAATCGGAGGATGTCTACATAGACCTGCTCACGGACAGCGGAACATCAGCTATGAGCGACCGCCAGTGGGCGGCCATGATGATGGGCGATGAAGCCTATTCAGGCAGCCGGAATTTTTACCACTTAGTGGAGGCGGTGCGGGAGATATACGGGTTCGAGCATATTCTCCCTACTCACCAGGGTCGGGGAGCGGAACACATCCTGTCCAGCCTCCTGATAAAACCAGGAGACTACATCCCCGGGAACATGTATTTCACCACTACCCGAGCCCACCAGGAACGGGCCGGAGGGCAGTTTGTGGACATTATCATAGACGAAGCCCATGACCCAACCTCCCAGCACCCCTTCAAGGGAAATGTGGACCTGGATAAGTTGGAGAATCTGATCAAACAGGTGACAGCAGAAAGGATCCCGTATCTATCCCTGGGAGTCACTGTAAACATGGCAGGCGGACAGCCAGTGTCTCTAAAAAACCTGCGCCAAACCCGGCAGCTGTGCTCACGAAACAACATTCCCATCTACTTTGACGCTACCAGGTGTGCCGAGAACGCCTACCTCATCCAACAGCGAGAGAAAAGTCAAGGAGACCGATCAGTGAGGGAAATCCTGCGCGAGATGATGTCGTATGGTGATGGATGCACCATGTCCGGGAAGAAGGACTGTTTGGTTAACATCGGTGGGTTCCTGGCTACCAGGGACCGAGATCTTTACGATAGGGCTACCGAGATTTTGACCCTGTTTGAGGGCTTTCCTACTTACGGGGGATTGGCCGGACGTGACATGGAAGCCATGGCCTTAGGAATTCGCGAGATGGTGGATGATGATTACCTCTCCCACCGCGTGGGACAAGTGGCCTATCTGGGCCAGCAGCTCATCAACGCTGGAATACAAATAGTGCGGCCCGTCGGCGGACATGCGGTATTCCTTGATGCCCGGGCTTTCCTACCCCACCTCAGCCAGGTCCAGCTTCCGGCCCAGTCGCTGGCCGCTGCCCTGTATGTGGAAGCGGGGGTTAGAACAATGGAACGAGGTGTCGTGTCTGCTGGTCGGGATCCCAAAACAGGGGACCACCGCTACCCTAAGTTGGAGCTGGTGCGGATAACTATCCCGCGGCGTGTGTATACCGACCGTCATATGGATGTGGTGGCTCAGGGAGTGATCAACCTGTCTCGCAAGTCAGAAGAGATTCCCGGCATGGAGTTTGTTCACGAACCGGCAACCTTGCGATTTTTCACCTCTCGATTCCGACCGCTACGCGACAGTCAAATATTCGGTCATTAATAGTTCCTCACCTACTTAGTGTCCGGTGAAAAATTGTCAAAACCACTATCAATACTGATATTCCTTTTTGGGGCGGATCTAAAAGTCCGCTACTACATTAGATTTGGATATCCATTCCGTGTAGTAGCGTAGATTTAGAGACTGAGCAAAAAGTCAGTTTACCCTGTTAAATAGAGTTGCCTTATGGCAACACTCTGGTATTTGGCTTAAGTTCTTTAACGGAGTGAAGGACTTCAAAACTGGTCTGCGGACAGGGATAAACCCTGCCCCTACAATGTAGGGACAACCTTTAACACTTTTGCCCCATGAATTTTTCCCTCTTTTATCTCAAGGAGTGCCTTATTAGCCTCTTTTAGTGGAAACGCTTCTATGTCTGGTTTGATAGGGATCTGGGCTGCGAGATCGAGAAACTGACTCACATCCCTTCTCTCTACATTGGCTACGGTCTTTATCTCCTTCTCAAGCCATAGATGGGTTGAGTAGTCCAGCCTTAAGAGATGGTCCTTGTCTATATTTTCCTTGCGGATTGCGTTTATGACAAGCCTTCCACCGCTTCTTAAATTCTTTAGAGCCCTCACCATTGGTTGCCAGACTGGTGTAGTGTCAATGATACAATCCAATTTTTCGGGGGAGCTATCCCCAATATCTCCCACCGAGAAAGCTCCTAATTCCCTTGCAAACTCTCTCTCGGTTTTGCTTCTAACAAATACAGATACCCTTGAATTTGGGTAGATATATCTTACCATCTTAATCACAAGGTGAGCAGAGGCACCAAACCCGTAAAGTCCCAGCTTTTCCCCATCTTTGAGACCTGTCAGCCTGAGTGAACGATAGCCAATCGCCCCGGCACATAAGAGAGGCGCCGCCTCAGTATCAGAGAATATTTTGGGAATTTTATAGGCAAACTGTTCTGAAATAGTGATATATTCTGCATAACCACCATTCACATCTCTGCCTGTTGCCCTGAAATTGTCGCACAGGTTTTCATTGCCTGAAAGACAGTACCTGCATCTTCCACAGGTAGAATAGATCCAGGCTATCCCAACCCTATCGCCAGTCTTGAACCTAACTGTCCCCTCTCCCCTTTTTTCCACTCTTCCAACAATCTGGTGACCCAAAATGATTGGAAGCAGTGTCGGCGGTGTTCTTGCCTCAATCTCGTCCAGTTCGGTATGGCAGACCCCACATACAGAGATCCTCACCAGAATCTCCCCCTTTTTTGGGAGGGGTGCAGGCATATCTACCATTTCCAGTGGTTTGGCAACATCTCCTAAATCACAGGTCTTGTTTAATACCATTGCTTTCATCAAGGCTAAGTATACCAGATTTTTTCAGAAAAGTCAAACAAAAAAATACATAGGTGGTTAGGTCAGATTAGATTACTATTTTTTTCTTGATTGCACAGGAAAACTTACGCTAATTAATGTTAGCACACAGATTTTCACAGATAAAACTGATGGACACAAATATAATTCATCATAAAGATTTTTTTTGAAATCTCTGCCTATCTATTCAATCTGTGTTCATCTGTGTGCTTTTCCTTATTTTTTCCTTGACAAATTAAAAGTTTTCCATTATAATAGAGGAGAATATTAATAGGGTAGTGCACTCCATTGCATCAGTAATAGGAGGAAATATGGAGTTTGATGGCAAGATTGGTATTGTGACAGGTGGGGCAAGGGGGATAGGAAAAACCATAGCAACATCCCTGAAGAGAGTTGGCACCTCTGTTATTATATGGGATATAGACGAGGAAGGCGAAAAAACAGCAGAAGAGATTGGAGCAATATTTATGAAAGTTGATGTATCCAATCTGAACGATGTGAAGTTTGCCCTCTATAAGGTCCTGGAGGATAAGAAAAAGATTGATATATTGATTAACAATGCTGGTATCACAAGGGATAATTTAGTATTAAGAATGAGTGAGGAGGAATTTGATTCTGTGATGAGGGTCAATCTTAAAGGGACATTTAATACTATCCATACGGTTCTTCGGCCAATGATAAAACAGAGATGGGGTAGGATAATAAATATTTCTTCTATCGTCGGACTTATAGGCAATGCAGGGCAGGCCAATTACGCTGCTTCAAAGTCTGGAATGATAGGGTTGACAAAATCTGTTGCAAGAGAGGTTGCAAAAAGAGGAATCACTGTAAATGCGATCGCTCCTGGGTTTATAGAGACAGAGATGACAGAGAAACTTTCGGATGATGTGAAAAAGGCATATCTGGAATCAATTCCGATAGGCAGGTTTGGTAAGCCAGATGATATTGCAAACCTTATTCTATTTCTTATTTCTGATTCTGCCTCATATATAACGGGACAGGTTCTACATATAGATGGCGGGATAGTTATGTAGCCGGCGTAGCTCAGATGGTTAGAGCACCTGATTGTGGATCAGGGGGTCATGGGTTCGAGTCCCGTCGCCGGTAAGAGAACCTCATTTTTTGGCATTTTTTTACTGGAGGTAATTATGGCAGAGGTAAAAATCTGTGATATACAGGCCGGGATGAAGGACATTGAAGTGACAGGGCAGATAACCAAAATTGGGGAGAGAAGAAATGTCCAGACCAAATTTGGGCCTGCGGATGTCGCCACAGCCACATTAAAGGATGAAACAGGTTCAATTGATCTCAGTCTCTGGAGGCAACAGATTGACATGGTAAAGGAAGGCGACAATGTTGAACTAACAAACGCCTTTGTCACAGTTTTTAGTGGTAAGCCTCAACTAAATATACGGAAAGATGGTATATTAAAGAAGTAGGATTATCCCAGATTATGTGTTAAAAAACCATTTACCCTGTGAAATGTAGGGGCAGGG
>CAYRBN010000061.1:0-9044 GCA_964422625.1 uncultured bacterium
CTGAAAGGTAAGTTTATCTGGAGAAAGCAATGGCTCAAAGAAAAGCATCCGCTCATTGCAAAACCTTTTATCCTCTTGAAAAATGAACTCATCAAAATCAAATAAGATAAACATCCTTTATCTCTCCCATCTATCAGAGATGCATGGAGCAGAGCGGGTTTTGCTTCTCCTTTTGGAAAATATGACGGACAGGTTTAATTCTGTAGTTGTGTTACCCAAAAATGGACCTCTTAAAACCAGATTAGAGAATCTTAATATTAAAAGCTATGTTCTTCCAATAAACCCCTGGATATGCCCGTCAGGTGTATCTGATGGAAGATTTATTTTTTCGCTCATCAACAATATGAAAGAAAATCTGGAGGCTATCGTTTGCATAATAAAACAGGAGAAGATAGATATTGTTCACACAAATACATCTACAATTATTGATGGGGCACTTGGTGCCGCCATTGCAGGGAGACCTCACATCTGGCATCTACATGAAATATTAAAAGATAATCCAGCTTTCAGACATATCATTCCACTCAATAAGGTGTTCAAAAACATAACAACCCTTTCCCATAAAATTGTATCAGTTTCTACCACTGTTGACAAGCAGATTACAACAGGAGAAAAAGAGAGAAGATGTGTCATTTATAACGGCATAAATACTGGTTATGAAAAGAGAGTTAACGATAATATTCGCAGGGAGTTGGGGCTTAATAATAACATATCATTGATATTAAGTATTGGTGCAATTATTGAAGAAAAAGGATACGAGTACCTGATAGATGCAATACCAGATATAGTCTCACAATATGAAAAAGTCCGTTTTCTGATAGTTGGACCCGTCATTGACAGTCTCCTTCACGATAAGATCAAGAAAAAAGTTTGCCAGATGGGGATTGGTAAATATATCACATTTCTCGGTTATAGAGATGATGTCCCAGAGATTCTTCAAAATGCTGACCTGTTCGTAATGCCATCAGTTAAAGAGGCATTTCCCTTAAGTCTTCTTGAGGCGATGGCATCGGGTATGCCTGTTGTAGCAACGAAATGCGGGGGACCAGAAGAGATGGTAATAGATGGAGAAACGGGCTATCTGGTCTCGTCCTGTTGCGGGAATGCCCTAAAAGATGCCATACTAACTTTACTCAAAGAGAAGGATAGGGCAGAACAGATGGGAAAAAATGGGAAGAGAAGGGTAGAAGAGAATTTTGGTTTGAACACCTTTATAGAGAGGTGGCAGAAGTTATATGAAGAGATAGAGGAAGATAAGTCTATAAAGTTTCCTGACAGTGAAACAGTAACAGAGATAATCTTTGATTTATTAAGACCAGCTGCTATTATTGGGCTGAACATAGTTTCAAGAAACGAACAACTGGAAGGATTTCAAAAGAGAGTGAAAAACACATTCGTTTATAAGTTCTATAAACATTTGTAGGAGCGGTTTTCTAACCGCGACATCTCTCGGATTCGAATGAAAATAAGAACTTAGTAGGTCGGATTTCTATACCCAACAAACTATGAAAATAAGTGTGGTCATAAGCAGTTTTAATGGTATGCATCTTCTCAAAAAATACTTGCCTTCCTTGTTGGGAGCAATGGATCAACTTGACTATGAGATTATCGTTGTTGATGATGGCTCAAAAGATAATACGGATGAATTCATACAAAGAGAATATCCCTCTATTAAATTGGTCAGATTGGATAAAAACAGAGGGTTTGCTATTGCCAACAATACAGGAGCAGAGATGAGTTGCGGAGATATTATTCTGTTTTTGAATAATGATATGAAAGTAACTGATAACTTCCTTACACCTATATCTAAATACTTTGAATCTTCTGATATTTTTGCTGTTAGTCCAAAGGTTTTGCTCCCTAAATATGATAATAAAATAAATGAAGGTCTCTCAAGAGCCAGTTTTTATAGAGGGTTATTCTCACTTGAATTTCCTGACACAGGTAGAAAAAGATCAAATACCGGGCCCATGTTTACTCTCTATGCATCAGGTGGTGCAATGGCAGTGGATAGGAAAAAGTTCCTCTCTCTCGGAGGGTTTGATGATATGTTCAATCCGTTTTATTGCGAGGATATGGACATAAGCTATAGGGCGTGGAAAAGGGGATGGAAGGTAGTATATGAACCGAATGCTGTGGTATATCATTATCATCAATCAACTATAGGAAAAGTTCTGAATCAGAAAGGGATAGATATAGTAACAGGTAAAAACCAACTTCTTTTTATGTGGAAAAATCTGACAGATAATAGACTCTTTATTTTTCATTGGCTATGGCTTCCCAGAAATATAGTGGGTGGTTTGAGGATGCGAAGTTCAGCACTCTTGAGAAACTTTATCTATGCCCTTCCACAACTGCCGTTAGCATTGCGAGCGAGAAGAATTGAGAAAAGTTTATCTGTAAAGCAAGACTGGGAGATTCTGACCAAATTTTCTGGCAGAGGGTTTCCAATGGTTCATAACAAGCCTATTTGCGGTGCCTGTGGAAATAATAAAACCCTCGTCATTATGCCTCAAAGTCTGGGTGATGTCTACCAGATGACTGCAATAGTGGATGGATTAAATAAGAGATACCCCAATAAAAAGATAGATTTTATGACAAAGAAAAGATGCTCTGATATATTGGAGGCAAATCCATATATTGAAAAGGTTATACCCTATCCAGAGGATGGAGAGAACCCCTATTATGCTGTAGAAATTGATAGACTTAGAGAGAGGGATAAACTGATAAATGACTATGAGGAGATATATACCCCATATTATGGCTTTCAACTGAGCTATGAAGAGTTAATGAGAAATAGAGGGACAGGTAAAAATATGGTAGAACTCTTTGCAGAATTCTGCGGTTTAACAAGAGAAGAGATTGGAAGACCATATCTTAAAGAAGAGAGATTTCAGATAACGGAGAGTAGTTATATTGTTCTTCATCCACAAACTCTTAACAGTGCAAAGAACTGGGATTACTTTAGAGCCCTTGTCAATCTGCTACTCAAAGATGGATTTACCCTGTGTCAAGTTGGCTTAAATGGTGATAAACTTCTAAAAGGCTGTAAGGACTATAGAGGGCTTTCCTTGGGAAAACTGGGTTATCTGTTAAGGAATGCACGGTTATTCATAGGTATTGATTCTTTCCCTGCCCATCTCTCATCCGGGGTGGGGACAAAGACCATTGTTCTATACGGTGGAACAGATGCAAATTTTTGCAAGCCTTATTGGGGTGATGTAGTCACAATTGAGCCTGATAGATCTATGTTTGGGTGTAAAAATGCCTGCCATGCGAAAGATTGTTCTAAAAGACGAAAGTGCATAAATGGGATAAAATCTAAAGAGGTATATGAGAAGGTGATATGAACAGACGAGAATCTATCATATTTTGTATAGCAGCCCTTGTCTTTCTCTCTTTTAATTTCATAGAGCTGAGAACTACATGGGAGACCCAGTTTCCTCTCTTTTTTGCACTACCACATAGTTATACCGGCGATGAGGTGCACCATCTGGTTATTGCAGCAAGCATTATCAAAGACCTTGACTTTGATGTATCCAATAATTATAATGATGCCAAGCACAAGGGCACAAACGACCTCGGTGGAGCATTTGCTGGCAGATGGGTAAATCATCACACAACATTAGTTGACCCAGATACGCGAGAGGCATGGCCATGGTTCGGGGTAGTAGATTATGATTTGAGTAACCTATGGAAACCAGCGTCGGAAGTGCCTTTTAGATTTAGGCAAGAGTACCAATTCCTACAAGAGAGAGAATTGGTTGAATATTCTATGCACGAATTTGGGCTCGGTATTTTCTTATCTATATTTCTTTGGCCATTTAGATGGTTTCCATATTCTATGCTATTCAATGTCTGTGCAATATTGGTGATGTCGCTTTTTTGTGTGCTGGCTCTATATCTTCTCTATCAGATACTCGCTCATTTTGTTGATAGGAAAAAAGCCCTTCTATTCACCGGGCTATTTGCATTCTGCACCCCGATATGGTGGTATTCAAGGGCATTATATCCTGAGTCTCTAATGTTTATCTTACTTGTTGTATCTGTATGGTTCCTTTTAATAAAGCGAAACTTTATGATTCCCGGAATCCTGCTCGGCTTCGCTATCCTTGTGAAGCCTTACTTTGGTATATTTGGAGTGTTGCTCTGGATATGGCTTTTACTTGAAAAGAGATATAGAGATTCTATCTATTTTCTCATTCTTTTTATAAGTATCGGGTCTGCACAACTTTGGATTAACCAATATACTATGGGAAATATAGCTAGATTTCCTCGTCTGATAGCCCCTTCAGATGTTCTCACAAAATCCTCTCAGTTAATATCAGAGCCAGGCAGGTTTCTACTCCATAGAATTGATCTGCTTTGCAACAAATCTTATGGCTTCTTGACATTTGCACCATTCTTAATATACAGTCTTATTGCAATGTTCAGATATGCTGGTACGAAAGGCACAAGGCTAATATCCTTGCTAAATATAGGTTTTTTTCTCTTAGTATTGATAAACGGGTGGATGGCCACGGGACACTCCTATGCAGGAAGGTACTTTGTCCCTATAATCCCACTTCTTGCAATCCCGACTCTACAATGGTATAATGCATCCCGAAGAAAAATCGGACAAGCGGTATTCTGGATATTAGTAGTTATCTCATTTCTAATCAGTCTTCAATCTGCATCTATGTATGGGGCTAGTGTAGATAATCCACCATGGTTTTTAATTAAGGTAGTAAGAAATATATTATTAGGGTGAGAGATTATATCTGGCACCACTGAAGGGCGATTGAGAAAATTACTTAGTGCCCGGTGAATAATTCGTTTTTTGCGTAGATAAAGCTACGCTACTAATGTAGTAGCGGATCTTTAGATCCGCCCCAAAAAGGAATCTCGGTGTTGATAGTGGTTTTGGCAATTTTTCACCGGTAACTACTTATGAATAGACTTTATGACTATAGGTATTGACATACGAATTCTACAAACTCCTCTCTGGAATAAAGGTATTGGCGTATATACCTACAATCTTGTAAAGAATATTCTGCGTATTAGTAGTGATGATATCTTCTTATATCTATTTGAGAATGAACCAGTTCCTTCTTTTGACTCTTCTACATCTCTAAATCCTTCCAACCCTACAATCGTAAAGTTACCAAGATACAAAAGACATAATTGGTTTTATCAACAGTTCTTAAGATTCCAGGTAGATTGTGATGTATTTCATATACCAATGGTGTTGGGACCATCTCGTGAAATAGTCCTTCCATACTTTCCTCCTTCTCGTACTGTTGTTACTATACACGATCTGATTCTATTACACATTGATGATCCATGGTCAGTCTATCTTCGCAATACCAAAGATTTCAAAATCCAGATGAAATCCGTAAAGAAAGCAAAGTATATTCTCTCTGTCTCAGAATGGAACAAGGCGGATATCCTAAGGGAACTGAATGTATCCCCCATGAAAGTGATAGTTACTTATCTGGGAATGGATAATACCATATTTAGACCATCTAACAGCGAGATTGCAAATAAACAGGATAAAAAGATAATTCTTGCAGAAAATGGTAATTATAAAAAGAATATAAAAACAGTTGTGGAAGTTATCCATCGCCTAAAAGATACTACAACTCTAATAATAATAGGAACTAAAAACTCAATGGATAAAGAGATAGTAGAACTTATAGATAAGTATAAGATAACTGTCAAGTTCACAGGTGAGTTATTTCCTAAAGAAGTTGCTAAACTCTACCAGAATGCTTCTCTCCTTCTTTTTCCATCCCTGTATGAGAGTTTTGGACTTCCAATTATTGAGGCGTTTGCTAGTAGATGTCCTGTTATCACATCAAACATATCTGCTCCTCCAGAAATAGCAGGAGATGCGGCGATACTTGTGAATCCCACAGATGTTGAGGAGATAACAGAGAAAACAGAAGCGGTTCTGAATAACGAGGAACTGAGGAAATCCCTGATAGCAAAAGGTCTCAAGCGTGCAAAGGAATTTACCTGGCAGAAATGTGCAGAAGAGACACTGAGAGTGTATAGGGAAGTAGTGAGTAGTGAGTAGTGAGCGTAGTAGCGTAGATTCAGAGGTTGTGCAAAAACAACCTTGCGGACATTGTAGGGACAAGGTTTATCCCTGTCCGCAGACCTCTTGTCAAGTTTTTTTATCCTTTTAACTCCACGAACTGAAATTTAATCTTTGACCCAACAATCGATAGAAAAAACTTGACATCTATGAGAATATGTTGTATCATATAATTAGTTACCGGTGAAAAATGGCTCTTTTTAGGACGCAGATTCACCCCGCACCTAAGCTTATGCGCGGGGTGAATGTCCTTATGAAAAGCGGAGAAAAAACTTTGTTAAAAGAGGTAGAAAATTAAAAATCTGAACTTGAATATTCTATTCATTACTACAAGATACGGTAGGGGGCTTGGAGGTAAGGAAAATTATTTATGGAAGATTGCTCAGGAGATGTCCAAAAAGCATAATGTCAAAGTTGTTGTAAGATTTAATAAAGGCAAAGATTTTTGGAATTCATGGAAAAGGTTCTCATATTCCCAGAGAAGAGCTTTCTACTATGATGGAGATGTTGAAGTTAATATAATTGGGTTGAGTTTGGTTGAAAAGTTATGGTTGGTTCCAGTATATAAACTCCACTTCTATAATCCCACGAGAGGAATTGCAGTATGGATGTTTAATAAAGTATTCAACAGAAAGCTCTTGCCATTTGTAGATTGGGCAGATCTGGTTCAGTATGATGGAACTGGTATGCAACTTGTTGGGTACTCGGTCTGTAATCTCGCAAAAAGGCTTTTAAGGGGATTTATTATTGTTCCTCACTGTCATATAAGGAGTTGGGGAGATGCATTAATTGATATAGAACTCTATAAGAAGGCAGATGTGCTTATAGCAAAGACGGAATATGAGAAGAAGGTATTGAAAGAGAAGGGGGTAGCGGAGGAGAGGATAGTCGTTATTGGAAATGGACCAGTTTTATCCACAGACTATGATGCTGATTGGTTTAAGCGGAAATATAGGATTAGAAAAAAGATGATATTATTTATCGCAAAAAAGACTGAGGGAAAAGGCTATTATGCCTTAAGGAATGCTGTCCCTATTGTTCTAAAAAAAGTTCCAGATACAAGTTTTCTATTCATAGGTTATGGCAGACAACTGCCCGAAGAGGATGGTATTGTTGAAATTGGTTCGGTGGATGAGTTTGAGAAAACAAGTGCACTTGCTGCCTGTGATCTGTTCTGTATGCCCTCTCAAGCCGAGGCGTTTGGAATAGTTTTTATAGAGGCATGGGCAATGGGAAAACCTGTAATAGGGGGTGATATCCCAACTCTTCGTGAGATCATATCGGATGGAGAAAACGGATTACTGACGAGTCAGGCCCCACAAGATATTGCAGATAATATCCTTTTTCTTCTGAGACATAAAGAGATACGATTAAAAATGGGCATTAGAGGTAAAAAGAAAGTAAAAGAGAAATATACATGGGAAAAGATTACAGAAGAGACAGAAGAGATATATAAAAGGTTTATTAAAAAATGAAAAAGATTGATCCTAAATATCTAAAACATAAAGAGTGTAATTTATGCGGAGCTGATGATACTGTTAAACTTGTAACAATTGATAAAGTGTATGACAACAACAAATATAATATAGTAAAATGTAAAAAATGCGGGCTTATCTATTCTGACCCCAGACCTATGTTGTCAAAAATGGAAGTTGGAAAGTTTATTTACAACAAAGAATACTATAAAAATGAGATGCCCTATAATGGACAGAGTAAATATATCACTCGTATTTTTAGGACTTCGTGTGAAGAACAAGCCTCTATCATAGAAAGATATGTTAGTAAGGGAAGATTTCTTGAGATCGGTTGTGGGACAGGTATGTTTATGGAAATAATGCAAAGAAGAGGGTGGCAAGTGTGGGGGACCGAGGTATCTACCTATGCAGTAGAATCGTGTAAAAGAAAGGGGCTCAGGGTCTTGAATACGGATTTAAGAGGGTTAGACTTTCCTCCCGGATATTTCAACTGTATTATGTTGGGACAGGTAATAGAACACTTAAGTGATCCAAGCAGTATTATAAAGAAAGTATGGGAACTTTGTGCAAAAGGCGGATTAGTTGTTGTCTCTACGGAGAATGCAGAGGGATTGAGTAGCAAAATAGAAACTTTTATAAGAGGTCCTTTACAAACAGAAATTGGAAAGACTGTTATTAAGAAATTTTTTGGGCGTTATCCCCGAGGTTTCTATGGTAGAATAAGCCCCCCAGTTCATCTCTTCTATTTTTCGGAAAAGACTTTATCTCTTATATTAAGAAAACATGGGTTTAAGATTATCAGGATAATCAAAGTGTCCCGAGGAAATAAAACATATTACCCTGAAATAGAAAGATACAGATGTAATGTTAGGGAACTTGCATTTAAGTTAATTGATGATATAGCTGGGATTGTAGGAAAAGGCGAAGTATTGGTATTGTATGCTGCAAAAAAATGATAGAGATAACCGTTGTAATACCTTCGTATAATAGAAAGAAACTGCTTGCAAAGGCATTAGACGCATTGAAAAAGCAAGATTTGCCTCAGGATAGATTTGAAGTAATTATAGTAGACGATGGGTCAACTGATGGAACAGAAAAGATTGTAGATAATTATAGGGACAAGGTAAAAAACCTAAAGTATCTCCGCCAGGAACATAAAGGGCCTGCTTCTGCCCGGAATCTCGGGATAAGACAGGCAAAAGGAGAAACAATCGCATTTACAGATTCTGATTGCGAAGTGATGCCAGATTGGCTTAAAAAAATCTTAGAAACCTTCAGTAATAATAGAATAATAGGAATAGCAGGACGAGTAATCACAGAGAGGGCTCATATTACTCCATTTACTCATCAAGTAGTTGCATCGGGAGATGACTTTGCAAGTTGCAATATGGCATTCAAGAGGTCTGTATTGAGAGAACTGGGTGGTTTTGATGAAAATTTTATATTTCCTTGTTGTGAGGATACTGACCTATCACTGAGGGTGCAGAGAT
>CAYRBN010000062.1:0-8955 GCA_964422625.1 uncultured bacterium
AAAAAAAATCTTTATAATGAATTATATTTGTGTCCATCAGTTTTATCTGTGAAAATCTGTGTGCTAATATTAGTTAGCGGCGAAAGGTCTCTTGACCTTGACCATCGGCATCAGGAGATGCCTCCCACATTCGGTAATCGGTAATCAGTAAAAGACCCCCTAACTAACCAACTAACCAACTAACTACCTATCTAAAAGAGCCCCCCTACTAAATTCCTATCCGTCAAGTAAAAAAAATGTAATTGCTCTCATATTATCCTTAACTTTGTTACCTTGGGGTCATACAAAACTTCATCATGCTCAAAATCCAGCTTCATTCGCCATGACTGTAATGTCTTGGCTCCAATTATTACTCTATCTGACAAACCATCTACAACCATAAACTCATCAGAAAATCTGTCACCATTCATATAGAAATTTAATCTTATACACTTCGTTACCTTTAACTTATGTCCTTTCTCAGCTGTCCCAAATTCCATTGGTTCTGGTAGCGGTGTTATTATTTCTAACTTCTCGGCCAATTCCTGTTGAATACAAGAATATGTTGCACCACTGTCAAAAAGCGCATTCTCTTCACTCTTCCCTTTAGAACCTCTTAATTCAATCTTTTTCTCAATTACTGCCATCTGCTCTACTCCCGGTATAATTAGTGCCCGGTGAATAATTCGCTTTTTGCGTAGCTAAAACTACGCTACTACATTGTGATAGATATCCAAATCTAATGTAGTAGCGGATCTTTAGATCCGCCTCAAAAAGGAATCTCGGTATTGATTGTGATTTTGGCAATTATTCACCGGTAACTAATTAAAGGTCTGCGGACAGGGACAAACCCTGTCCTTACAATGTCCGCAAGGTTGTTTTTGCTCCCAACAGCACAATGTGTTTCATTGTAACATATTTTTTTCGGTTTGTCAAGAAAAAAATGAGGAAAAGCACACAGATGGACACAGATTGGTAGATAGGCACAGATTAAAAAAATCTTTATAATGAACTATATTTGTGTAAAAATGCCCATCACACCTAATTAAATAAGGTTGATTGCTACAAATTTTATCTCTGTCATAACATCCATCGCAAATTTTAGCCCCTCTCTATAAAGTCCTGACTTTTTATATCCCCCAAATGGCATATAATCTACCCTGAAATCAGTGGAATCATTTATCATTATACCACCAAACTTAAGCTCCTTTGCTGCATATAGTGCCCTATTTATATCCTTTGTAAATATTGCAGCATGTAAGCCATAGTCTGAATCATTTGCCTCCCTTATCGCATCATCAATCGTCTCATAAGGAGAGACCACAACAACAGGTCCAAATATCTCCTCCCTTACTACCTTTGCAGACTTAGACACATTTTCAAGTACAGTTGGCCAGTAAAAATTCCCCTCTCTCTTTCCACCAATTGTCAATCTGGCTCCTGTGTCTACTGCCTCATTCACCCATTCTTCTACCCTGTCTGCCTCTTCTTTTGTAATCATAGGCCCCATATCGGTTGTCTCGTTCAGTTTGTCCCCAACCCTGTATTGGCTTATCTTATCAAGAAATTCTGTCATGAATTTATCATAGATTGAACTCTGTAGATATAGTCTCTGCACACCTATACAGTTCTGTCCTGCTGCCCAGAATGCACCTGAAACTACAGATGGAACTGCATAAGATAGGTTAGCATCCTCTGCAATTATACAGGCAGATGAAGAGCCAAGCTCCATCATAACCTTTTTCAGCCCTGCCTTCCTTATTATCTCCTCTCCTGCAGAAACCCCTCCTGTGAAGCTTATCACTCTTGGGAGGGGATCAGTAACAAGGGCATCACCTATCTTACTGGATTTTCCTGTGATTATTGAAAGGGCTTCCTCGGGTAGCCCAGCAGAAAGTAGTAGATCACCAAGTTTGAGGGCAGAGAGTGGGGTGAGGTATGTGGGTTTTAACACAACAGCATTACCCGATGCAATGGCAGGGGATACCTTATGAGCAACCATATTTAACGGATCATTGTAAGGGGTTATTGCAAGCACTATGCCAGCAGGTTCTCTCAACCAGTATCCAAACCTATTCTCTTTTCTGTAATCAGCATCTATATTTACTATTTCTCCTTGAACTCTCTTTGCCTCTTCTGCGGCATAGACAATAGTGTTTACTGCTCTTGATGCTTCTTTCCTTGCCTCTGTTATCGTCTTTACGCCTTCTAATGCTATAGTTTGTGAAAAGTCTTCAAGATTTTGCTCAAGGAGCTCTCCGGTCTTTTTGAGTATAGAGTATCTATCATAAGTAGATAGTTTCCTCATAACCTCTGCCCCTTTCTCTGCGGCTCTGTAAGCATCTTCCACATCTTTTGGCTCTGCTTTTGGCACACTGTCTATGACAGTTCCATCCTGTGGGTTTAACACTTCTATCTTCTCATCCTTATCTACCCACTTGCCACCTATTATCATCTTCATAATATCTCCCCTTTAACAGTTTAGAGTTTAGAGACCCACAAGTATATCATAAGAATTAACGAAAGTCAAGTAAAATCTCTCTCGCAAAAACGCAAAGTCGCAATAACAGGTGGAGCAAGCCACCCCACCTGTTATAAAAAAACTTGACAACTTTAAGTTTTAATGTTATAATAGTAATAGTGAACAGGTGAGGCATCCTGCCTCACCCAACATGGTTATTTTATCCCATAATGATTGATATTAGAAAAAATACGCTTACTATAACTGCGATATTTTTCTGTTTGATTACTGCGGGATTGATTATGTACAAGGTTTTCTTCCTTGGATATAATTTTTCCAGTATTATTCCCCGGGTGAAATACGATGTAACTGTTAATATGAGCTTCTATGGGTTTGGGGAACCAGTATCAGTAAGAACATATCTTCCAATCTCTGACTATAGACAACATATCATAGAAGAGGTGAATAGTTCACCCGAACTTATTTTTGAAATGAGCATAGAAGAAGGGGGAAGAATTGGACGGTGGTCGGGTGATAATGTAACAGGCGCTCACCATATTGTTTACTCTTTCTCTGTGCAGACAAAAAAGATAGCTTATCAAATAGAAGATAACCTGAACATTCCTGGAATCTATCCTGAGAATTTAGCCCAATACCTAATTTCTACTCCGGTTATTCAGGTTAACCATCCCATTATTGAAGAAATTTACTATGATATAGTGCCACAGACCAGAAATATCGGCAAGGTCTTGAGAGCAATTTTTGATTATGTCTATGCTATGAAACCTATGCCTTTCAAAGGATTGACCTGTGCAGTAACTGCAGCCAAGTTGGGAGAGGCTTCCTGCAACGGTAAAAGTCGTCTTTTCGTTGCACTGGCTCGTCGCGCTAATATACCGTCAAGATTAGTAGGTGGACTTATATTAGAGAGCGGGACCAAGCGAACCAGCCACCAGTGGGTAGAGGTATTTATTAATGGGCATTGGGTTCCTTATGATGCACTCAATAATCATTTTGCCAGTATTCCTGATAATTATCTGGTTCTGTATAGGGGGGATAAGGTGCTCTTTGGATTTACCCCACATATAAATTTTGATTACCTATTCAGGATAAGAAGACATTTAACCCCTCACTATGACTTTATTGCTGAGTTGGAGGATCATCCCTTACATACTCATAATCTTTGGACTGCCTTTGAAAGGATTGGTATATCTATGGACCTGATTAGGATTATCATTATGCTTCCTCTCGGAGCATTCCTTGTTGTAATATTTCGTAATGTAATTGGCATGGAAACATTTGGCACTTTTCTCCCGGCATTGATTGCAGTTGCTAGCAGAGAATCTGGTCTTCTCTGGGGTATCCTTGGATTCATACTTATTGCAGTACTGGTCAGTCTGATCCACTATCCCATGGAAAAACGGGGGCTGCTCCATACTCCCAAAATGGGCATTCTTTTGTCCTGTGTGGTCGTACTTATGCTTGCACTAACAGTAATAGGGGTAAGGATAGAATTGTTTGCGTTATCTCATATAAGTCTTCTCCCAATTGCTGTTTTGACCATAACTGCTGAAAGGTTTGCCATTTTGCAAATTGAGGAAGGATTGAAAAGAGCATTGAAGGTGATGTTTATGACTATTATTGTAGTGGGATGTTGTTATTTCGCGATGAACTCTCTCGCTATGGAAGCGATTTTTCTGGCTTTTCCCGAGTTGCTTTTGGTCCTTGTAGTACTCAATCTCTGGCTGGGACGGTGGATAGGTATGCGGGTTACTGAATTCGGAAGGTTTAGATGGATTCTGAAGCAGGGGTAGAGGGACAAGGATAAAGGAAAAAGGATAAAGGGTGAAGGGGGTGGTTGTTAGTATGGTAAAATCAACAGAAATTTTGGGAATAAATCAGAGAAATTTAGGGTATATCTATCCTTCAAATCCCCGTAAGTATTTTCCTGTTGCTGATGATAAGGCATTGACAAAAAAAAAACTTTCTCAATTTAATATACCTGTGGCTCCAACTTATTATCTGATTTCCACTATGGGAGAGCTTAACTCCCTCTGGGATAAGATATGTCAGTTAAGCGAGTTTGCAATCAAACCATCAAAAGGAAGGGCAGGAGGAGGAATACTGGTGCTGAAACGGCAAGGTAAAAGCTGGATAAGTCCTTCGGGCAAAATATACGGGAATAGAGAGGTAAGAAAGCATATGGCTGATATCATCTTTGGAGTTTACTCCTTTGGATTGTGGGATAAGGTGATGATTGAATACCGTATCTATTCTCATCAAGTATTTTTAGATATCTTTCCAATTGGGGTAGCAGATATCAGAATTATTGTCTATAATAATATCCCTATAATGAGTATGGTCAGAATACCAACAGAGAAGTCCGGTGGAAAGGCAAATCTTCATCAAGGTGCTATTGGAGTAGGAGTTGACCTGAATATAGGCTTAATGAAAGATGGATTTGATGGTCTATCCTACTTTAGTAAACACCCTGATACTGATGTAAAATTCAAGGGGAACAGGCTACCTTTCTGGAAAGAGATTCTGGATATGACAAAGAAGACAAGCTATGCTGTGCCTCTAAATTATTTAGGGGTAGATATTGTTATTGATAGAGAGAAAGGTCCTCTGATAATGGAGGTAAATGCAAGACCAGGTTTAGAGATTCAAAATGTAAACCGTTCTGGTCTACGAGAAATCCTGGAGAGACATGAAGGGACAAGGATAAAGGGTGAAATGGAGGGGTAATGTATAAGTTTTTCAGAGAAAGTTTTGTTCCCGTATTAGTGATTCTGACATTCATTCTTGGAGGAGTTCTTTATTTACAGAATATTGCTCTGAGGTTGAGTAAAACACCAACTATAATCAGGGTATCCAATCAATTTTTTCCCGAAGATGAGCACAGTCTAAGAGCAGACGATTTCACTTTTGGGGAACCAGAAGTAGATTTTAGTCAGTATCTTGAAGAAAATATAGATTTTCAAAGAGGAAGAGTACTCTATAGAGAAGGAAAATATCGCATGGCACAAGTTGCATTTAGTAAAGTACTAGAACATAAAAAGGATAATCCTTACATACTTAACTTCATGGGAGTAACTGAACTGCAACTTGGCAACTTTGTCTCTGCAAAAAAGTTTTTTCTAAAAGCAGTGGAGAGAAACCCAGATTTTGCGTTAGCATATCTGAATCTTGGAGTGGTTTATGGAGCATTAGGGAATTTAGCAGGGGCAGAAAAAAGATACAAACAGGCAATAGCAATCAGACCACTTTATGCCTTAGCCCACTACAATCTTGGGGTACTCTATTTAAATAAAGAGGATATTGAGAGAGCGAAAGAGGTATTGATAAAGGCAGAGCAATTAAGTAGTGGAGAGCTGAGGGCATTATCCCAGTTCAATCTTGGATTGGTGTTCACCAGAATGGGTGAGATAGAAAAGGCAAAGGTAGCCTATCAGACCGCCATCAATCTTAAACCCGACTATATTGAACCTCGTATGAATCTCGCTATACTTCATCCTGATACTCCACAGGGGAAAGCGAAAAAAGAGGCTCTTTACAGAGAGATTATTGCCTTAAGTCCTGATCACGCTCCTGTCTATTTTAATCTCGGTATACTGTATAGGTTAAAAGGAGAAGATAGGCGAGCTGAACATTATTATAAACTGGCAATAAAATTTCATCCTCATTATCGGCAGGCAAAATATAATTTAGGAATACTTTATTTGGAGCAGGCGAGGCTTATTGAGGCAAAGGAGATTTTTAGCCAGTTGGTTGACTCCCCTACAGCTGAGCCAGCAGATTTTTTCAACTTAGCAAGAGTCTTTTATGCTAAAAGAGAGTATGAAAAAGCAGTAGACTTTTACAATCAGGCCATAGACAGAGCAGGTGGTAACTATCCCATCGCTCTATTAAATCGTGGCTTAGCATATAGAAGATTGGGGAGAATTGAAGAGGCAAGAGATTCTTACCGTAAAGCATTGAGATTCAGACCAGATTATAGATCGGCCTATTTTAACCTGGCTTTGAGTTACAGAAGAGAAGAAGAATGGGAAAAGGCAGAGCAATACTTCAAGCGAGTTTTGGAGATATATCCAAACTGCGAGCGAGCCTGGTTTAATCTCGGCATTGTTTATTCTGGATTAAAAGACACTGTTAAGGCAGTAGAAAGTTATCTTTTAGCAATTAATCTTAAACCTGATCACCTGAGAGCCCGACTTAATCTGGCACTGATATATGCTCGCAAAGATGATTACACGAGGGCAATTGAACAATATACTGAACTACTCAGGCACGCTCCCAGGCATTCCACTGCCTGGTTTAATCTTGGTCTGGCATATCAAAAAACAGAACAGTATGAAGATGCAAAAGAAGCATTTTCAAATGTGTTAAGACTGACCCCTGAACATAACAGAGCAAGAAGAAGATTGGGGCTGATCTATAGAGATAAAGGAGATTACCAGAAGGCAGCAGAACTTTTCAAAGAGGTATTAATATACGAACCAGATGATTTCAGGTCAAGATTCAATTTAGGGGTACAGTTAAAAAGATTGAATAGGTATCAAGATGCCCTTGTGGAATATAGAAAGCTTGTGAGATTGGTTCCTGATTGGGAAAGGGGATGGCTGGGACTGGGGGCGGTATATTCCAATATGGACAAACATGATTCAGCACTTGTGGCACTAAAGATGGCACTGGATATAGATCCTGATGATGCAAACACTGTTTATCAGATCGGTAGAGAATATCATAGATTAGACAGCCTATATAAGGCGATTCAATGGTATAAGACGGCGTTAACTGATATAGATGACAATGCCTGGATCCACTACTGGCTTGGAGAGGCATTTAGAGAACAGAATCGACCAGAGGATGCGATAGAGATCTATCAAAATGCTCTCAATATTAATCCAAGACATAGATTTGCCATTTTAAGAATCGCTCAATTGAGAGAAGAACAGAATGAAATAGATGAAGCTGTCCGACTTTATACAGAAGTCTTGGCTATTGATCCTGAAAATAGAGCAGCGAGAAGAGCCTTGAATCGCCTAAAAAAACTCTAAACTGCTTTACAAACATGTAGGGACAACCCTTGTGGTTGTCCGCTGGTCTGCGGACAGGGACAAGCCCTGTCCCTACAATGTAGTAGCAGATATTTAGAACCGCCCCAAAAAGGAATATCGGTATTGATTGTGGGTTTGGCAATTTTTCACCGGTAACTAATTACTGACACTATTCACTGACACTCTTTAAACTCTAAACTGCATTTATGAGAAGTATATTGTTGGTCGTTTTTCTGCTGAGTAAGGGGCTGTTTGCAGAATCTACTCCCCCAAATCTAAGGGTCTCTTATTTTTTAGGTTTTGGTTTCGCTAATGAGAGTAATATATTCAAAAGTCCAGAGACCTTTGATAGTGGTGCACAGGATTTAGAAAAAGATGCTCGTTTTTTGCGTTATAGAGGTGGTCTTGATATAGACAAAAGAGTTGGCAGGAAGAATCGTTTTAGGGTGAGATATGAATATGAGGCAACTAAATATCTAGCAGAGAGAGTTCTCAACAGATCCTCTCACCAGATTGATATTAACTGGCGGCACCGTTTTAACAGAAGATGGAGATTGAACTTAGGGGCAGAGATTGGAAAGAATAACAGAAAGGGAACAGACATTTTTGGAAAGGTAATCCCCCAGGAGTTTTCCAATATAGATATCTCCTTTCGTCCTACTATTGTTTATAGAATAGATAGAGATTTGGGAGTAACGAGGGTTAGACTAATATATGTTAGAAAGAATAAAAACTATACAGAACCACTCTGTCCTATTCGCTCTCTGGATTATACTCAGGATAGGATAGCCCTTGATTTAACTCAAGGGATAGGCAAACATTTAGTACTTAACTTAGGGTATGATCTGCGGTTTCGTAGGTATAGAGAAAATCTGGCTGCGACTAGAGAGGGTAATGATAACACAGAAGGGAAGAAACGGCAACAGAATTATAGAATTATCTCACTTGGTTCTGATATAAGATTGAGTGAGAGGGGAGATTTTGATATGGAATATACTCATAGAAAGCGGATTGATCCCTATCAGGACTATCACACCTACAGTGCAAATATATTTGCTATCAGATTCAATTATGAGATCACTCCTACAACAGATTTTACAGTTAGGGCAAGGTATAAATCCCGCAGGTATAAGGTACAGATTGCACAAGGAACAGCCCATAAATTAACCTTTAATAATATTGATTCCTCTATTAGAATATCACAGCAAATTACCAGTTTCCTTTCTATGTATCTCATCTATGTTATAGATAATCGGAATACCAATACAGAGAGAAAAGATGCTATGATTGAACAAGACTACAAACAGAGCACAATTAGAGGAGGATTGTTGTTTAGTATGTAGTCAGGGGGCAGGTGTTAGGTGGCAGGTAGTTAGTTGGTTAGTTGATTAGTTGGTTAGATTTCTGATGTGGTTCGTGTTATCACAAGGAAAGTCAAACAGATACAGAAAGCAG
>CAYRBN010000063.1:0-3505 GCA_964422625.1 uncultured bacterium
AAGGAATATAAGTATTGATTGTGGTTTTGGCAATTTTTCACCGGTAACTAATTAGGTGCGGGGTAAATCTGTGTTTCCTCTTTTTTCCCTTGACTTTCTTCAGTTTCTGTGGTATAATTTTATTAAAATGAAGTGTCCTTACTTTCTATGACTATTATCTCTACAAAGCTCGGGCCTCCAAGAATAGGCTCTCTGGTTTTAGAAAGGCCCCGTCTTCTAAAACTCCTGGAACAGAACCTCGACAAAAAGTTGATACTCATCCTGGCTGGTGTAGGCTATGGGAAGACAACGCTTCTTCTTCATCTTATAAGTAAAATAGAACCCTTCTTTGTCTGGTATAGTCTCGATAAAACAGATACCGATCTCGCTGTCTTCATTCACTATATAATTACCGGTATCAGGAAACTATCCCCTTCCTTTGGTCTGGAAACAGAAAGTGTCATAGAGGGTGTGAAAAATATATCTCAGAACATAGAAGTAGTCATTGGCACTTTTATCAACGAAATTGTCAAGTTTGGCAAGCAATTATTTATCATACTCGACGATTATCACTGTCTCAATGAAAACCCCTCAATTAATAAAGCCATAGATTATCTTTTAGCCTATTCGCCCCGTAATTTGCACCTCGTTATCTCTACGCAAACTAAACCCTCTCTGTCCACTGTTAGATTGGGTTCAAAGGGAGAGTTAATAGAGATATCAGAAGACGACTTAATATTCACAAGAGGAGAAACAGAAATACTCTTCAGTAAAATTTACGGATTTGATGTTGATTCAGGGAAGTTGCAAGAGTTAGAGAAACACTTTGAAGGATGGGTAACTGGTCTGCAACTTATATTTCAGCATAAGGATATAAAAAAAAGTCTAACTGAATACGAAAAAGTTGACAAAACTATTTTTGACTACTTCGCGGAGGAGATATTCAACCATCAAACAGAGGAATTACAGATTTTTTTGATGGAATCTTCTATCCTTGATTACCTTAACACAGAGGTCTGTAATGAAGTGTTGAAGATAAAAAACTCTAGAACTATTCTTTTGGAGCTTGAGAAAAGACATCTGTTTACAACCCAGCTTCATAATGAGTTCAAATATCACCCTCTTTTCAAGGAATTCCTCAGGGTAAAACTGATAGAGGATTGCCCAAGAGCGAGGGTGATGGATCTCTATCAGAGAGCGGCTACCTCTTTTGAGAAGATTGAAAATTGGGGAGAGGCTATAACTCACTATGTCCACGCGGGTATGTATGAAAAAGTATCAGAGATATTAGAAAAGATAGCGGAAAATTTGATAAGGGAAGGTAAACTTTATCTGGTAAATAACTGGCTTGATATTTTGCCACAAGAGATTATTAAAAACAGACCCTGGCTACTATACTATAAAGGATCTATCATGAGATGTTGGGGTGAGTGGAATAAGGCTGGGGAATTGCAAGAAAAGGCTATGGAAATATTTGAAGAGAAAGGAGAGAGAAAGGGAGTTTGCAAAACACTCATAGAACTGGCTTATATGTCAGCGTACAGAGGAGAACCGCAAAAAGGCATGGATAGGGCTCTAAATGCCCTTCAAATATCTATACAAGAAAACAATTATTGTAGAGGCAAGGCACTGAATGTACTGGGCGCGGTTTATACTATTCTTGGAGATTACCACCGGGCGGTTAAGACACTCAAAACCGCTCTGTTATACATAACACCAGAAGAAAAACTGGCAAAGTCTATTATTATGCAAAATATAGGTGCAGTACACTGTATCAGAGGCGAGTTCTCAAAGGCAATGGATATCTATCAGAAGATACTCTCACTTTCGCGACACAAACCAATATTAGCGTCCGGTGCTACTTATAACAACATTGCCACTTTACATAGAGTTATGGGCAATTTAGAGGAGGCTGAAATTGCACTAAAGAAAGCCATTCGCATATCCCAAAAATATGCTGATAGAGCGATGGAAGCAGGGGCGTTGATAAATTTTGGGGGGCTGTATCAAGAAATGGATAACCAGAAAAAGGCTCTTTCTTACTATAAACGCGCAGAAAAGATATGTTCTGAACTGGGAATAACCACAATATCCACATCTCTCTTTAGAGGTATGAGTGCTTTTTACCTACAAAAACATGACCTTTATAAGGCAGATGAATATATCAATAAGTGCAGGCTGGACCCTATAAATTTAGAGACTGTTCACTCTCTCTTAATAAAGGGAGTAATCAAGCTGGAGTCCGGGGACCTTCAGGAAAGCGAAAAGATACTTATCTCCTGCCTTGATGTTGTAGAAAAGAGCGGGGCAAAATATGAGTTAATGCGACTCCATTTTTATATGGCAAAACTCTATCTAAAAAGCTCAGGGAAGAAGCAAGAAAAGGTGAAGAAACATCTGATAAAAGCCTTGAGCTTAGCAAAGAAGAATGCATATCATCAATTTTTAATAATAGAGGCCAAAGAGGATATATCTCTCCTTAAGTTTGCTCTCAATAATAAAATTAGATTAGATTATACTATCTACCTTCTCTCTCAGATTGGACTACCGAGTTTAGATATACTCATCTCTCTCCTTGAACAGAAAGAGAGTAAAACACGACAGATTGCTGCTATGTCCCTTGCAACGCTCGGTGATAGAAAAGCACTGGAACCACTAGAAATTCTTGCGATAAAAGAGCAAAATCCTGATGTCAAAGAGGCAGTAAAATATGCTATAAGCTCTTTGAACAAAAAGGTAATAGAGGATTTTCAAGGATATGATATGGTCGCAAGACTCTTTGGAGAAGTAGAAGTACTTATCGGGGATTTAAAGATAAGCGTAAGAGACTGGCATTCTGAAAAAGGGAAGGAATTATTATGCTATTTTATAGTGAATAAAAGGAGGAGAATCACAAGAGACAAATTGATGGATGTTTTCTGGAGAGATAAGAGTCCTCATCTGGCAAGTTCCTCTCTCAGAACAACTATCTATTATTTAAGAAATGCACTGAATATAGTAGAAGGATATGAACTTGTTCTTTGCGAGCATCCACATTATTTTATTAACCCTTCGTATAATTACTGGATAGATACAGAGGTGTTTCAAAAATTGGTAAAGGAAGGAGATTATCTCTGTTCAAAAGGGATAAAAAAGAGTGGTATAGAGAAGTATGAAGAGGCTGTCAATCTTTATAGAGGAGATTTGCTCAATCAGTTTTATAGTTCCTGGATCGACGAGGATAGAAGATATTTTGGAACCATTTTCCTGGAATCCCTTGAGAAAATGGCAAGATACTATTTTGACATTAAAGAATATAAAAGATCTATTAAGTGTTGTAGAAGAATACTGATGGAGGACGAGATTGATGAGAATATTCACGCCCTTCTGATGCAGTGTTATGGGAAGACAGGCAATAAACAGAAAGTTATCCATCAATATGAAACACTTATAAGAATACTCAAAGATGAATTAGGAGAGGAACCTTCCGATGAGACCACGGGAATCTATAAAATCCTCACCCAAAAGGCGTAGGGCGTAAGGCGTA
>CAYRBN010000063.1:3605-8929 GCA_964422625.1 uncultured bacterium
GAGACCACGGGAATCTATAAAATCCTCACCCAAAAGGCGTAGGGCGTAAGGCGTAGAGCGTAGGGCGTAATCGGTAATCAGTTATTGGGTCATCAGGTCATTTTATCCTTTATCCTTTATCCTTGTTAACCCTGACACCTGATAGCCCAATAACCAATAACTAATTATGAGAGGATTAAAAATCTTGACAAATCATAAAATAGGGTGTATAATTTAGTTTGTTAGTTTGTTAGTTGGTTAGTTTGTTGGTCTTTACCGATTACCGATCACCGATCACTGCTTACTCCCTACTCCTTACTGCTTACTGTATATGTGTTAGGTGTCAGTGGAGCAAGATGTTCCACCTGTTATTCCAATAGCTTCAGTAAATTGGAGTGCATTACCTTGGTAATGCAGGCAGTAGCAAGCTACTGCACTCCAATGCGTTAACATAAAATTTGCACTTTGCAATTTTCATTTTGCAATGGCCTATAAAGTCTATATATACGAAGACGAGGGGTGGGAGACACTTCTTCCACTTACCCACCTCCATCCGGTTTTTGACCTTTCCTGTGGGATGTGGACTCCCAGAAAAAGGGCGGAGAGGATTTATGGAGAGGTTATTTCCACTTCAAGATTCCACAATAATAAAAACGAGAAAGGCTTATACATAAATGGAAGGGCAATAGTTCACACCAAAATACCCCTTGAGGGTGAAGATGAGATTTTCAAAAGTGGGGGTGAGATAGTTGCATATAGGTCAGGAGATGGTAGAATACCTGAAAATGGGAGAGAGAAAAATCTAATAGCAGATATTATTAAATATCCCTGGGACCTTATCCGATTCAACAAGGAGATCATCAAAAAAGATTTTGAACACGGAGGGTTCTCTGGATTATGCTATATTGATGATTCCGCAAAGATATACGAGGGGGTACATCTCAATACAGAAAGCGGACCCATATACATAGAAAAAGATGTGGTAATCTGTCCTCCCACAGTAATATATGGTCCCTCATACATAGGAGAGGGATCTATCATAGACAACGCAATCTTACGAGAGGGCTGCTATATTGGCAGGGGATGCAGGATAGGTGGTGAGATTGAAGAGAGCGTGTTCCTCTCTTTTGTGAATAAGCATCATACTGGGTTTATCGGGCACTCATATATAGGAGAATGGGTAAACATTGGTGCACTCACAACAACATCAGACCTGAAGAACACATATAGAAATATAAGTGTCCAACTACCCGATGGAGAGATAGATACCGGGCTTCTTAAATTGGGTTCAATAATAGGAGACCATACGAAGACTGGAATTGGAACACTCCTTACAACAGGTTGTATAATAGGTATATTCTGTAACCTTTATGGAGGTGGAACATTCAGTAGATACATAGAGTCGTTCTCATGGGGAACCTTTTCAGAACTTACCCTGTATAGAATAGATGAGGCAGTAGATACGGTTAGGAAGGTGATGGAAAGGAGAGGAGTAACAGCAACTGAGGAGTATCTAAAGAGAATAAGGGGAGTTTTCAATAGGGTAAATCAAGAACAGACGCGGTTGAAAATGTAGGCACGATTTCAAATCGTGCTTATGCAAATAGTACGAACTCAGGGATGGTTGTCCCTATATTTTACCAACTAAATTGGAGAAGAACCATATTTAGTTTTTGATATTTGATATTGATATGAAATTATGCACTCGGCACTCTATCTCGTATCAACACCCATAGGCAATCTTTCCGATATTACTCTGAGGGCTATTGAGATACTAAAAACTGTTGATCTGATTGCCTCTGAGGATACAAGAAGGACTAAGGTACTGCTCTCTGCTTATAAGATAAAAAAAAGGTTGCTCTCTTACTACGAACATAACAAAGAGGCAAGAACTTATGAGCTCATAAGAGGGCTAAAATCAGGTAAGAGTGTAGCACTTGTTACAGATTCAGGCACCCCAGGAATCCAGGACCCTGGCTTCTATCTTGTCCGAGAGGCGGTGAGAGAGGGGATAGATGTAATCTCTATTCCTGGTCCATCTGCATTCGTAAGTGCGATTGTAATATCAGGTTTTCCAACAGATAGATTCTCATTTGAGGGATTCCTTCCAAGAAGAGGCGGGCGGAGGAAGAAGAGGCTGAAAGAGGTCAAAGATTATAGCGGAACATTGATATTCTACGAGTCCCCTCACAGGCTGGTTGTTTTCTTAAAAGACCTACTCTATGTTCTTGGAAACAGAAAGATTGCAGTTGCAAGAGAACTGACAAAGAAATTTGAAGAGGTGAAAAAAGGAACCGTGGAGGATATGATAGAACACTTTGATAGAAATCTACCAAGAGGTGAGTTTGTAATTGTTGTAGAGGGAAGTGAATATGCAAAGCGTATTGAGTAAAGGAAGGGCAGTATTAGCCCCTATTTCACGGTTCCTTGCGGAGAGAAATGTTTCCCCTACTCTTCTGACTTTGCTTGGGGTTATATCTGCTCTGTGTGCTGGTTTTTTCTATAGGGGTGGGGGGTTTATTCTTGGTGCGGTCTTTCTTGCGATAGGTGGTCTGTTTGATCTTCTTGATGGTGATGTAGCAAGAATGGGAGGGAAAGTCTCAAAAAGAGGAGCATATCTTGATTCCACCCTTGACAGACTATCAGAATTTATCCCCCTTTTTGGTATTATGCTTTATTACATAGAAAGAGAGCCAATTTCTGCCTCTCTGGCAGTTATTTTGATATTTGGTTCCCTTATGGTAAGCTATACAAGGGCAAGGGCAGAGGGGTTGGGGATAAAATGCAAAATTGGTTTTGCAGACCGTTCATTCAGAATAATATTTCTCATAATTGGAAGTCTGTTTGGTGAGAGAATATTCATCATATTTCTCCTGTTTCTTGCGATTTCGGTCTGTATAACATTCATAATGAGAATGGCCTATTGCCTGAGAAGGTTGTAATAAAAAGTCAAAAAGGTCTAACAGATGGAGCATCTTGCTCCATAGATGTAAATTTATGAGAAAATTACAAATAACAAATAACAAAATTCAAACAAATCCCAATGACCAAAATTCCAATGTTCAAAACAAGTTTGGGATTTAAATATTTGGATTTGGATATTGTTTGTAATTTGGTGCTTGTAATTTTGAATTTGAAGCGAAGCGTCTATGGATAAAGAAAAATTTATAAAAGATAGAATTACAGAAAAGAGCTTTCGTCTTATGGAGGTTGAGAAACTACTTCAGGATCCTGACATACTAAAAGAGAGAGAGAAGTTTATCAGTCTTAGTAAGGAGGAGAAAGAACTTAGAAAGGTTGTGAACCTTGCAGAAGAATACAAGAGGCTAACGGAAGAGATAGGGGATGCAAGGGAACTTGTCTCATCAGATGATGAAGAGTTCAGAAAACTTGCAGAAGAAGAGATTGGATTGCTTGTGAATCAGAAAAATAATTTTGCAGGGCAGATTATAACCATGCTCGCTCCCTCAGATATTGATTCAGAGAAGAATGTGATTCTTGAGATAAGGGCTGGGACAGGTGGGGAGGAGGCATCCTTGTTTGCAGGTGATCTATACAGGATGTATTCAAAGTATGCGGAAACTAAAAGCTGGGTAGTAGAGCCAATCATTGCAAGAGGGACTCAGATTGGTGGGTTTAAGGAGATTGTATCTATTATAAAGGGAGAAAAAGTATACGGAAAACTCCGCTTTGAAATGGGAGTTCATAGGGTGCAGAGAGTTCCTACAACAGAATCCAGTGGTAGAATTCATACCTCAACCTGTACAGTTGCGGTATTGCCAGAAGCAAAAAAAACAGATATTGAGATAGCCCAAAAGGATCTGAAAATAGACTTTTTCCGTTCAGGAGGAGCTGGTGGACAGAGTGTTAATAAACTGTCAACTGCTGTCCGAATATCGCACATTCCAACAGGAATAACTGTTGAGTGTCAGGATGAACGTTCACAGTATAAAAATCGTCAGAGGGCAATGCAGATTCTGCTTGCAAGAATATATGATCTTAAAAGAAGAGAGGAAGAGAGAAAAAGAAGAGATGAACGAAGATCCCAGATAGGAACAGGAGATAGATCTTTTAAGATAAGAACTTACAACTTTAGAGAGAATAGAGTAACTGACCATAGAATAAACCTGACACTGTACAGGCTGGAGAATGTCCTAAACGGAGACATTGACATGTTGATAGATGAACTCACTCTTGCGGATATATCGGTAGTGAGTAGCGAGTAGTGAGTAGTGAGTAGGGCGTAAGGCGTTGGGCGTAGATCGTAAGGGAGTATAGGAGTATGGGGGAGATGTAGGGATTTGATTTATCAAATCCAATGATCTAATAACCAATAACTAATAACCGTCTTTGATGTTGGTCTTTACCGATAACCGATAACTGATAACTGATAACCGTCTTTACACTACCTGACACCTACAATATGCTTATCAGTATGACAGGATATGGTGAGGCAGAGAGGGATGGGGTGAGATGTGAGATTCGCTCTCTGAACAACCGTTTTTTGAGAACCAAGATATCTGTGCCTCAGTTTCTCTCAAGATATGACCATGAGATTGAATCACTGCTTAAAGAACGACTTGTGCGTGGTACTGTTTACTGTAATATAGATGCAGATATTCTGCCGCAGACTGTTCAATGTGATACTGAAACAGCAGCAATATACAGGGATGTCCTTCTTGACTTAAAAGACTCACTTGATATAAAGGGGGATGTCTCTCTTGAACTTATAAGCAGGTTTAATCGTATATTCAGGATTGAGACCGACAGATCACAAATTGGTAACATCTGGGAGAAGACCTCATTCGTGCTTGATAAGGCTATCAAAAATCTTATTAGTACGAGAAAAAAGGAGGGAAAACAGATAGAAAAAGATATAAACGAGAGAATAAAAAATCTTGGGGAGATGCTTTTAGAGGTCAAAAATAGGCTTCCCGAGAGAATGGAACGGGAGAGGAGCAAAATAGAAAGACTCTCTTATGATGAACCTCTACTCCTTTTAGAACGCATCAATGTAGAAGAGGAGGTTACCAGGCTAAAGTTTCATCTCCATTCTATGAAGGAGATACTGAAAGAGAACAGGTCTCAGGGCAAAAAACTGCTTTTCCTTCTTCAGGAACTTCTGAGAGAGGCCAATACCATTGCAAGCAAGATACAGGATGCCCCCATCTCAGGGATAGTGGTAGGTATGAAAACAGAGATTGAATCATTGAGAGAAGTGTCCGAAAATGTTCTATAAGCGCTCTATGATTCCCTATCTAATGTAGTAGCGGATCTTTAGATCCGCCCGAAAAAGGAATATCGGTATTGATTGTAGTTTTGGCAATTTTTCACCGGTAACTAAT
>CAYRBN010000064.1:0-8625 GCA_964422625.1 uncultured bacterium
TCAACGTCCCATTTTAGCGTTCCGAGAATGTCCCATTTTAAATGTTCCGTAACAGTGTTTTTTTAAGAAGAATGGACTAAGCGGATTTTTATTCCTTACCCGTTTTAGTCCGGTCTCTCTCTAAGTAGCCTCTGAGAAACTCTCCTTGAGAGAGTATTGCTGGGGCAAACCTTGATTGGACTATTGTATCCTCCCCCTCAACTGTATAGGAAACAATCAGGATACAGATGACCCAGTTTATAAAGAGCCCTATAAGAAAACCAAATAGGAGTCCCAATATTCTATCAATCCATCCAAGAGACACAAAATGAATACCCTTCTGGATTACATACCCTACGATAGATACCCCGATAAACACAGCAAAAAATATGATGATAAAACTAACAATATTTGACAAGATAGGGGTAAAGGGAAACTGGTTAGCCAATTGCCTGAAATACCTATAGGCAAAAAAGATAGCCCCTATGAGTGCAACAAACCCGAACAGTCCCCGGATCAGCCCTTTGCAAAGCCCATAAATAGAGGCGACAAAAATCACCACAACAATCACAATATCAAGCCACATAAGACCCCGTGGTACTCGGTAATCAGTGAACGGTAATCAGTTCTCCATAAAAGATACCAGAAACCCAGATAGAACTCATGAGAAACCAACTAAATAGCCTTTATAAATCCTGTTACTATTCTTGTTAATTTTGGTTCTGCTTCTCCTGCTGCCTTCATCACTATCTCATGAGAGACAGGTTCAACCAGATCGGGTAGTCCCATATCAGATATTATTGATATTCCAAGGACCCTCATCCCCATATGCCTTGCAACGATCACCTCTGGAACGGTTGACATACCTACTGCATCAGCACCCATTATCCTTAACATCCTGTACTCTGCAGGTGTTTCAAAACAGGGACCCTGAAGGCCAAGATAGACCCCTTTTCTCACAGGAATCTTCATATCAAGTGCAACCTTCTCTGCAAGTTTTATAAACTCTCTATCATAGGCAGAGAGCATATCAAGAAATCTGGGACCAAGCGATTCATCATTCTCCCCTCTCAGTGGATTTTCTGGAAAGAAGTTTATGTGATCTGTTATGAGCATCACATCCCCCCTCTCAAACAGAGGATTCAATCCTCCTGTCGCATTTGATACAATCAGTATATCTGCTCCAAGTTTTCTTAAAACCCTTACCGGAAATGTCACCTCCTTCATCCCATATCCCTCATAATAGTGAAATCTTCCCTGCATACAGACTACATCTTTACAGTCCATCGTTCCGAATATGAGTCTTCCCTCATGGCCTTCAATGGTTGATATGGGAAAGTGTGGGATATCTTTATAGGATATTGTGGTCTTGATGTCTATCCTCTCAACAAGTCCACCAAGACCTGTCCCAAGAATTATTGCGATTTTAGGAGAGATGGATATAGTCTCCCTTATTGCCTTTACACTTGCTTCTATCTTCTCTGCCTCTCTCATAATACCCCCTTTTTGAATTATGAATTATGAAGTATGAATTTCATCCTTTATCCTTTATCCTTTTTCCTTTTTCCTTCTTAACACTATCCTCTCCTCAATAGATACAAGAAAAATGGGACACCAAATATAGATGTTATGATTCCTACTGGAAGTTCATACAGAGCAACATTTCTTGCAACTGTGTCAGATATAACAAGGAGTGCTGCACCACCCATAGCAGCATAAGGGATGAGAACACGATGGTCTGGTCCCACAAGGCGTCTTACTATATGTGGAACCACAAGACCTATAAAACCAATAGCCCCGCAGAATGAAACCACAAGCCCGATTATAATTGAACCAAGAATGAATATCTCCCTTTTCAGCCGTTCAACATCTACCCCAACAGAAATTGCCTCCTCCTCCCCTATGGAGAGAATATTTAACTCCGCCGAACGGCGCCATATAAGGCAGGAGGAGAGAATAACCAGAATAAGAGATATTACAAATCCAATAAGGAGAGACCTGTCCCATATAACCCCAAGCCATCCCATGAGCAGATATATCATCTCTGAAAGAGTTTTTCCACCTATTGTCATAAAGAGCATAACAAGCGAGATCGCCAGTGTACCACATACAACACCTGATAGAAGCAAAGTCTCTCTCACAAGCCTCCCTGATACCGTGGCAAGTTTTGCCACAATAAATATGGTAATAAAGGCAGATGCAAATGCAAAGATCTGAATAGGCTGAAGACCCGTGAGGATTGAGAAGGCAGCTCCAATACATGCTCCACCTGCTATTCCAAGTATATATGGATCAGCAAGCGGATTTCTGAGCAACCCCTGGAAAGCAGAACCAACAATAGCGAGCGACCCTCCAGCAAACATTGCAAGAATAAGTCTGGGGAGTCTCAATCTGAGCATAAGAGAAGAGGGTGGTCTACCTATAAAGAGGGAGATGAATGATACGATGACAAGCAGTAAAAAGAGGATGGAAAATATGCGAATATTTTTCATATAAGAAATCCTATCTTTTCTTTCACCTCCCTCAATGTCTCCTCTGCCAGCCCTCTTGCCTTTTTTGAACCCTCAATTATCAGTTCCATTACATAGCTCTCTCTCTCTCTTAATGCCTCCATCCTCTCCTTTGCAGGGGTAAGTTCTTTAATCATATTATCAAAGAGGAGCCTCTTACAATCAAGACATCCTATGGAGGCATCTCTACACCCCTTCACAATATATCTGAGATCCGGTTGAGGGGAAAACCCCTTATGATAGGAATCGAATATATTACATTCATCGGGTTCTCCTGGGTCATCTCTTTTTTTTCTTCTGGTATCTGTAACCGCAGGTGCAAGTTTCTTCCATATCTCATCTGGACTCTCATCAAGGTAGATACAGTTACCGAGTGTCTTTGACATCTTGTTCATACCATCAAGTCCAAGTATTCTAGGTCTCACAATCTCTTTAGGCTCTGGGAAAGTATTCCCAAATCGCTTGTTAAATTCTCTTGCAATCTCCCTTGTCATCTCTATATGTGGTATCTGGTCATCCCCAACCGGCACAAATTCTGCCTTGTATATCAGTATGTCAGCCGACATAAGAACTGGATAGTCCAATAATCCCATATTGACATTACCCTTATACTGGATTCTTTTGTCCTTAAAGGTCGGGACCCTCATAAGTTCCTGCACAGGTGAGATACAGTTGAATATCCAGGCGAGTTCGGTATGTTGCGGCACAAGTGATTGGAGCATTATGGTGGCTTTATCAGAGTCCATACCGTATGTGAGAAAGACCAATGCACAATCAAAAATTCTCTTTCGCATCTCCTCGGGAGAGAAGGGAACCGTTATGGCATGGTAGTCAACTATCCCAAAGATACAGTTGTATGTTTCCTGGAGTTCTATCCAGTGTTTCATTGTGCCGAGATAGTTACCAATATGCAGTCTACCCGTAGGTTGAATACCAGTGAAGACCTTCCTTTTCATAGTGAAATTATACCATAGTATTCCTGATTTGTCAAGAAATAAAATAAATCTAGATCAAAATAAAACTTTTTGTTGACATTTTAAAAAAAAGATAGTATAATATACTATTAGTGTCAGGTGAATAATTCGTTTTTTGCGTAGATAAATCTACGCTACTACACTGGGATGAATATCCAAATCTAATGTAGTAGCGGATCGTTAGATCCGTATCAAAAAGGAATATTGGTATTGATTATGGTTTTGGCAATTTTTCACTGGTAACTAATTTAAGTAGGTAATAAAGTTGATTTTTAATTAGTCTTCTGCTATAGCAGAGGGTAAGATAGGTATTAGCCAACTTAACCATAATATTTTATGGCAGAGATAAGCCTTACGCCCCCTCTTACGAATAAGGATATAGAAAGTCTACATATAGGAGATACTGTTCTGCTATCAGGGGTGATATACACAGCAAGGGATGCCGCACACAAGAGACTTATGGCTCTGATAAAAGAAGATAAAACCCTTCCAATAGAGATAAAAGGAGGAGTGATATACTATGTTGGTCCTGCACCAGCAAAACCTGGATATGTAATAGGTCCTGCAGGTCCAACCACAAGTTACAGGATGGATCCCTGTACACCTATACTACATCAACACGGACTTAAGGCAACCATTGGTAAGGGGAATAGAGGAAAAGAAGTGGTAGAGGCGCTAAAAAAAGAGAAGGCAGTATATCTTGTTGCCACGGGCGGGATTGCTGCACTCATAGCAAAGTCTATAAAAAAAGCGAAGATTGTTGCTTATGAAGACCTTGGTGCAGAGGCTATAAGAAGATTGGAAGTTGTTGACTTTCCCTGTATTGTTGCCAATGACTGCTATGGAGGGGATCTGTTCTCTGAAGGAGTGAAAAAGTATAAAAAGTCAAAAAGTCAAAAGGTCAGAAGGTCAGAAGGTTGAAAAACTATGCGAATATTGATGGTTTCAGATGTATATTATCCACATCCTGGAGGTGTTCCTGAACACATATATCATCTCTCCCTTGAGTTGATAAGAAAAGGACACAGGGTTACAGTAATGGCTCCCCGTATAGGTGAGATTGGTAGTGTTGATGGCGACTCGCCGGAGGTGATAAGGGTTGGAAGGGGTATCTCTGTTTTTGCAAACCGTTCACACTCAAAGATCGCACTATCCCTGGATATAGAAAAGAGAGTAAAGGATATCCTTGCAAAGAGGTTTGATGTAGTTCATATACATGGGTTTGTGCCTATGCTTCCATTTCTTGCCTTGAAATATTCAGATACGAGGAATATTGTTACAGTGCATGCAGCCTATAAGAGTAATCTTTCCTATAGTATATCAAAAAAATGGTTAGGAAAATACACAAGAAAGCTGGATGCAAGAATAGCGGTATCCTGTGTTGCAAAGAGATCTATATCTAGATACTTTCCCGGCAGATACGAGATAATTCCAAACGGGGTGGATATAGATAGATTTAATCCTGGGGTAGAGCCTTTATTAGAGTTTGACAAAGGGTTTAATATACTTTTTATCGGGAGATTTGAACCAAGAAAGGGGCTTAAGTATCTTCTCCGTGCATTTCCAAAGATAAAGAAAGAAATTCCCGAGGCAAGGCTCATTATAGTGGGTAGTGGTATAGTCAATATCCCGAAACAAGATGATATAGTAGTAAAAAAGTTTCCTCCACCATCTATGATCCCAAGATTTTATGCCTCATCAGATATATTTTGCAGTCCTGCAACAGGGAATGAGAGTTTTGGAATTGTGCTATTAGAGGCTATGGCAAGTGGTGTTCCTGTTGTTGCATCCTCCATACCGGGTTACAGGTCTGTTGTAAAAGAGGGAGAGACAGGTATACTTGTGGAGAAAGAAAATCCTTCCTCAATATCTCAGGCTATTATTAACCTTGCAAGAGATAAGAAGTCGATGGAGGAGATAGGGAAAAAAGGTAGGGAATATGCATGTCTGTTTTCATGGGACAAGATAGCAGATAGGGTGGAGGGGGTTTACAAGGATGAAGGATGTTAGTTAGTTGGTTAGTTTGTTAGATGTAGGGATTTGATTTATCAAATCCAATGACCCAATAACCCCACAACAATATGCACAGAATAGATGAGTTGAAGCAGAGAGTGGATAGGTGTCTTGTTCGGTTTCTTGAAGAGAAAAAGGGGCGGAGAAAGGACTCCTATAACGAGACTTTATTCGATCTTCTTTCAGACTTTGCGACAAGAGGGGGGAAGAGAATTCGTCCAATCCTTATGATAGAAACATATCTCTCCTGTGGTGGCAAAGATGAAGGAGGAATAATTGAAGCATCTATCTCTATAGAGCTCCTTGAGGACTATCTCCTTATCCACGATGATATTATAGACAGGGATGACCTGCGTAGGGGGGGAGCAACCCTCGATAGGATGGCAGAGGAGGCGATGGGGGCGGGAAGGCAATCCCCATCACATTTTGGGCTCTCCTGTGCCCTGCTTGGTGGAGATATGTTAGCTTCCCTCGCACTCTTACCCATTTTAGAGTCAGGTTTTCCTTCTAAGATGAAGATAAAGGCACTTCAGAGGTTTGTCTACGCTTGTATGGACTGCTTCAAGGGTGAACTTCTGGATGTAGTTATGGAAGGATGTCAGAATATTGATGAAGATGGGCTTATAAATATGATAGACCTGAAGACTGGAAGTTATACGACATCTTTACCCGTTGTTCTTGGTGGAATATTCGCTGGCGTTCTGGATATCAGTGGCTTAATGGAATATGGAAAGCTGATTGGAAGAGCCTTTCAGATAAGAGATGATATACTTGGCACATTTGGGGATAATAAAGAGACAGGAAAGCCAATATCATCAGATATAAAACAGGGTAAGGCAACACTTCTCACACTCTATGTTCTAAAAAACGGGACAAAAAAGGAAAAAGGTTTACTGAAAAGCAAGATGGGCAAAGATATAGGTGAGGAGGATACGGAGATGATAAGGAAGATTATGAGAGAGAGTGGTGCACTTGATTACTCAATGAGAAAGATTGAGTATTATGCAGAACTTGCGCAAAAACTACTCCCACGGCTCCCATTTAAGTCTACGGACTTTTTTTATTGGTTTACAGACTACCTCAAAAGCCGCAGATTTTAAAGTCCAGGATCAATAAGTGGAGCATCTTGCTCTACAGTGAAACTTTTAAACTTCAATCTGTGATAGCAGGGAATCTGCGGATTCTCGAGATATAACACCGAGATCTCTCTCTATTGATATTGTAAGTTTAGTAAGAACTTTGTATGCGTCTGTGGCTGTGGAAGAGATAGACTTTAGTGCATCTATCTCCTTTCTGATGGTTTCCTTATCCAACCTCTTTGCAGGACCACTGAAAGATTTCTCCAGCCCATAGCACTCAATATTTTTTATCGTATCCTTAGCAAGAAAAAGAGCAAGATTCTCATTTAGTCCCAATCTTTTTAAGATAGATCTCTCAAGAGCAAGAAGACCCGTAAGCAGAGACGCCGAGAATGTTAATGCGGTATGATATAAGAGCTTATCCTCTCCCTTTATCAAAAAAGCTCTTCCTCCAATATCTTCCACAATACGCATCCCAGTTTGGACATCGTCACCCTCTATAGAAAAGTATGTGTCCTTGTATGAGTGCGGAGTTATGGAACTGAATACCTTGATGGGATGGATAGAGAGGCGCCTGCATCCCTTTGCAGATTTAAGGATATCTGATGAAAGGGCTCCGCTTGTATGGATAATCAGTGAGCCATCCTTAAATCCATCCAACGATACTATTCTCTGACAGACCACCTCTATCAGATCATCAGGAACGGTAAGGAAGACTATATCAGCCGAAGATGTAATCTCCTCAGGGTTTGTAGAAAAGTTACTACAGATTTTAAGGAGTGTGGAAACTCTTCTCCTTCTTGATGAGAATCCTGTAATCTTATAGCCCGCTTTATAGAGAGCAATCCCAATAGCGGTTCCGACATTCCCCATCCCCACTACAGCAACTTTTTCTCTCATAAACCCAGATTATGCATCAAACAGAGAGACCAGAGAAGAGAATTGAGAATTGGAGTTAACCCGTAAAGTAACTCAACCCGTCGGATTTTAATTGCTAATTTTACATTGATCCCTCTGCTACTTCACCTTCACCTCAACCACCTTTGCTTTCTGCACTTCTCTTTTAGGAATCTTAAGTTCCAGGATGCCATCCTTCAGTATAGCCTCAACTTTCCTGGTATCTGCCTCTTGTGGTAGTTTTATGCATCTTCCAAAGGAACCATAACTCCTCTCTGTAATGTAGTATGTATCCCCTTTCTCTTCCATTTCCCTCTTTGTCTCTCCTTTGATTGTCACGGTGTCATCTGTTACAGATATGTCAATATCATCCTTTTTTATCCCTGGAATCTCGGTCCTCAGGAGGAAATGGTCTTTCTTCTCCACGAGGTCCACTGCTGGAACCCATTCAACCTCAGGCAGTCTCTCTCCTATGTCTCTCTTCGTGGGAAAGAAATCGGAGAAGAATTTGTCAATGAACCTGTCAAATGTATTCTCCAGACGGGATATCTCTGCCAGTGGATAATACCTTCTCATAAAAATCACCCCCCTCTCAGAATTATGAATTATGAATTATGAATTTGGAATCGTGAATTTTCATCCTTCCGCTCCCCATCCCCCTGTCCCCCTGTCTCTTAGTCCTTTCTAATATAGTTGCTCAATATAGTAGAAGGTTACAAAAAAATCGGTGTCTTTTGGACGAAATTCGAACTTTTTTTGAACAAAATCCGCTTGCGGATTTTGAATAATCCCGCCCAGCGTTTCCTCCCGCCTGCTTGGGCTTTGCCCTAATTTTTTTCGGCGGGAATTTATTTATGAATTTTTAATCAATTTTATCAATTCGTCAATCGACGATCTTAACTCCTGCAGGGTATATTCGCCATTGCTTGTGTTCTCTGGATGATGAATTGAATTTCTAACAAAGGTCATCAATGTAACATCTTCTAACGGTTGAAGTTGTCCCTTTACGATTTTAGCCCATTTTTTAGATTTTGTAATACCCTTGCTTACAAAATATGTTTCGGCTTGCTCAATTGTGTATTTTCGTTGTGTCTCTTGCAAGTATCCGTAAAGCTCATTATGAAATTCAACTGTCGGCAAATTGTATGCTGAGTAATTTATTTCGCCCCACGA
>CAYRBN010000065.1:0-8572 GCA_964422625.1 uncultured bacterium
TCTTAGTTGCTGATTGTCTACCGACAGATAAATATGTCCTTGAATGTCCCATTTTGACTGTTGCGTAACAAGTAGACATTTTTTTCTTGACATTTTCTCCATTTTTATAATATCTAACAAGGAAGGGCAAAATAAGATATGATAGAATCAAAATAACCCAATTTGGGGTAAAACCTTTGTGAGAGTTTTTACAGGAGGTGGTAAAAATGGCTACTAACACTCCTCATTTAATAACCACAGACCGTCCTATGGTTCTTATTCCTATAGAAGAGTACAAAGCGTTGCTTGAGGATGCTGGTTACATCAAAACTCCTAAACTTGACCGCGAAATTGCACTTGCCAGGGCACACTTTCGTAAAAAGAAAAGAATTCCATGGGAGGTTTTAAAAAATGAGTTCCAGGATATTCAAAGTTGAGTTTGACCCGAAGTCTGTCAAAGAACTTAAGCATCTGCATCGGATACTTCCAATGGGAATCTTACGAAGTGAGTGGGAAGAGAAGTGGTATATAGGTTAGAGGTATTTTAATGGATCTATCTATAAAGATAAAAGATGTAACATTCAAAAACCCCCTGCTTCTGGCGTCGGGATGTTTTGGCAAGGATACCCTTAAGATTACCGATGTGTCAGGGCTGGGCGGGGTTATTACAAAATCCGTAACCTTGGAACCGAGAGAGGGAAATCCACCTCCAAGAATATTTGAGATACCCTGTGGAGTTATAAATTCAATAGGGCTTGCAAATCCTGGAATAGATGAGTTTCTCTCTTCTGAACTTCCAGAAATCCTTTCCTGTGGCACAAATGTTATAGCGTCAATAGCAGGTGAAAATATAGATGAGTATCTAACGATTACCTCTATCTTTGACAAGACAGATGTCGTAGCTATGGAGATAAATCTTTCCTGCCCAAATGTGGAAAAAGGAGGACTTGAGATAGGAAAGCACCCTGATACAGTAGAAAAAATTATAAAAGGAGTAAAGAAAACCACCTCAAAACTTGTCATCGCAAAATTGCCACCTTTATTTGAGAACAGAGAGGTTATAGATGCAGCAGAGAGGGGGGGTGCAGATGCTATATCTCTTATAAATACTGTGCCTGCACTTGCAGTAAATATAGACACAGGCAAGCCAGAACTCGGAGGGGTGAGAGGCGGTATTTCAGGTCCTGCAATAAAGCCAATTGCACTCCATTGTGTCTATAATGCTGTGAAAAACACAAAACTACCTATCATAGGTATGGGGGGGATAATGACAGGCAAAGACGCACTTGAGTTTTTTCTTGTCGGAGCGGTTATGATTGAGATAGGAACAGGTGTGCTTATTTCTCCGGATAGAGGTGATAAAATTTTGAAAGAGATTGAGAGATACCTTGATAGAGAAGGGATAAAAAAGATAACAGAGTTTAAGAGTAGAGCACAATTTTAGACGGTTTTCAACTCTTTCCCCCTATGAATACAGCAGCCGCAATCACAGTTGTCCATAGGCCCTTTGGACTTCCAACTGCACTCTGGGTTATATTTACTGTATGAACTATCTTTCCTGATATACGCCAGAGCTCCCTCTTCTCATCCCAACTTGAATCGGGGTTGAATGAAACACCAAGCACAGTTGCAAGCATCTCTGCGGCAAGGTCCTCTGCATAGTTTCCTGCCACAAGCTCCGATTCTCCAAAGGATGTATGCTCTGAGAGGTATCCTATCTCTTTTCTATCTTTTGGAATGGCAAGTCCTGTGGATGCACAGACCAATCTATGGGGTTCATTTGTAGATGCCTCAGCCATAACACAATGGACAATCTCCCCAGACGATAGCAGAGAGAACCCCTCTTCTCTTGATATTATATCACATCCTGGTGGGAGTATACTGGAAACCTTAACTATATTAAACCTCGCAAGTCCAGCCTCACGAAGCGCTCCCTCAAAAGAGGCAAGTTTCTCCTTATGTTTCCCAACCCCTTTTGCGAGAAATAATTTATCTGGTATCATCTCCCTCCTCCTGGTCTTATAAGTGGCAGTCCAGCTTTACAGTAGGGACAGTTCTCAGAGGTGAAATTTTCCACCTTTCTTCTGTATACAGAATAGACAGGAACCCCAAAGTCTGGGGTCTGGACACTCCTATCTATCACAACCCCCACACCACACAGATTACCTTTATATTTTTTGATAGCGGAAATCACATCCTGTATTGAACTTCCTGTTGTAAGGACATCATCAACAATGAGAATATTCTCATCAGGTCTGACCTTCCTGCCTCTCAAAAAGTCTCGCCCATGTTTTAGCTTCTCTGCTATTATGCATCTTTTTTTCAGAATTTTTGCTATCTCAAAAGCGATTATAGCTCCCCCTGTAGTGGGACCTGCAACTGTGCTTATATTCATCTCCTTAAAGTGTCCCGCCAGTAATTCAAATAGTGGACCTGCGTATTCAGGCTGTTCAATGAGACGAAATTTCTCAAAATAGAGATTAGAGTGTAGCCCAGAGTGAAGGAGGAAATGTCCTTGCTTAAGAATGCCAATCTCCCTAAAAATCTTTTCTATATTCATCAGTCTAATTTCACAATAAATCCATCTATCTTACTTTCTTCCCTGAACTTCACTGCGTCTTCTCTTGTTCTGAATCTCCCAATACGGACTTTATAGAGTAGACCATCAAAGACTATATTAGCATTCTGATGAAGTATGGCAAGCCCCTCTGCATTCTCCTTCTGTGTAAAGGCACCTATCTGGATGGCAAAAATCAGTTTTGTTTCAAACTGCCTTATGATGTCTCTCCATCTGTTCGCTTCTTTTGCACAGTCTCCATCAGGATACTCTACTGTTATAATAGCAAAGATTGAGTCTGCTCGGAGATATTCTCCTATAATATAGTGATACGAGGCAATTCTCATAAGTGCATTATCAGCAACTCTGCTCCTTGGGTATAATTCTACGATATCTCTGTAGTAAGCTATAGCCTCTTGTGGATCTACCGTAAGGTTGGCAATGTAAAACATGCAGTAAGGCACAATATCAGTATCAGGATGCTTTTTAAGAAGTCTCCTAAAGCCATCCCTCGCATCAGCAAAGTTTGCCTCATTGTAGATATTTCTTACCTCCCAGTATTCATTCCAAGGAGATAGTATCAGAAAAAATAGAAGTAAATTCATAACTCTATTATAAGCTAAATTTAAAGAAATGTCAAGTTTTTTTCTTGACAAATCAAAAAAGTATGTTAAAATATAGGTAGTGTTTTTTAATTCATCAATTCTTTGTCAGGAGATATTATGTCACAAAAGTTGAAAATAGTGCTCTTATTGGGAAGCTTTACTAGCTTATGGATTTCATTTGCTCACAGCACAGAGCTCGGTAATATTACAGGGATTGTTGTTGAGAGAACCACTCAGCATCCACTACCAGGGGCAAATGTGTTTATCATTGGCACCCAGATGGGAGATGCCACAGATACCACAGGTAGATTCCTGATAGAAAATGTCCCTGTTAAGGAATATTCCATTCAGGCAAGTATGATGGGATATAAACCATTGGTGAAAACACGAATCTATCCAGTTCCCAGAAGAACCATTGTTGTGGACTTTGCATTAGAAGAGACTATGCTGAAGGGGGAGGGAGTTACAGTTACCCCCAGCTATTTTCAGAAAGAGAGAGACGCTGTTGTATCGTCTCATCAAATCTCCTTCTATGAACTGAGAGGAAATCCAGAAAGTTATAATGTCCAACGCACTCTTGCTTCTCTCCCTGGCATTGGAACCGTGCAGGACTACAGTGCCCAGCTTATTGTCAGGGGAGGAGACCCTGATGAGAACCTATGTCTAATAGATAATATTGAGATAAAAAGCCCTGTCCATTTTGGTTGGTTTGGAGGTGAGGGGGGAAGTATATCTATCATCAATACTGCACTTGTAAGGGATATTGGGTTCTCATCTGGTGGTTTCCCTGCAAGATATGGGGATAAGCTCTCATCTGTTATGGAGATACGACTGAAAGAAGGAAATAGGAATAAATTTGAGGCAAACTTTGATTTCAATATGGCTGGTGTTGGATTTGACATTGGTGGTCCAATGTCTCAAAAAGGTTCCTACCTGTTTGCGTATAGTAGAAGTTTCTTAGAATTACTGGATAAGATATCAGATATTGGCAAGGTAATCCCAAAATATGACCAGATATGGGGAAAACTCGTCTACGATGTATCGCCCAGAGATAAATTATCACTTTTAGGATTAAAGACAGTAGATAGGATGACAGTTCCCAAGGATGAATTAGGAAGGGGGGCAAGAAGTGATCTGATATGGGAGGGCGGACAGGGTATGGTTGGCTTGAACTGGCGCAACCTCTTCTCTGAGAGAGGGTTCTCGCTATTCACCCTATCAGGCAGCTCACACCATCTTGATCTGGAGAGTGAAGGTTCTTTCGGTGTGAACTCATCCCAATCGGATATTACACCCAGGTATTCTGTTACCTATTCTATCTCCCCTGCAATTGAACTGAATGCAGGAGCCAGTTATAAGTATTTGTTGTATGACTGGAGTTCCTTTTCTGCCCCTGAAACAACAACCACAGGTGACCCCATCCCTGCAGATAGCATAGAAAAGAGAGAAAGTTCCTACAAGCTTGCCTCATATATACAGGGTAGTTTTTCCCCGGTTCCAAGATTGACAGTAACCTTAGGGGCAAGGGGAGACTATTTCAATCTGACCAGGGAGAGGATACTATCTCCAAGAATTGGACTGAGCTATGCACTCTCTTCTATCACTTCTCTAAACCTCGCTTATGGTAAATTCTACCAGTTTCCTCCTTATGAATATCTTTTATCAAGCGACTTAACTGCAAAGCATGCTACTCATTATGTGATAGGGCTTGACCATCTTATAACATCCAACACCAGATTGCAGATAGAGGGGTATAGAAAAGACCTAAGCAGGTTATTTAGCCTTATAACAGACACAACCCGTGAACGCGACAATTCTAAGACAGGTTATACCCAGGGGATAGAATTTCTTGTGCATAAAAAATTGGTAGAGAAACTCTATGGTAGCATAAGTTACTCCTATTCTGTTTCAAAAAGAGAGGACAGATGGGGTAGTGAGTATTACTCTGACTGGCATCAACCCCACATATTGACAGTAATTGGAGGCTATAAACCCTCAGACAAACTTGAGATCACTCTTAGATGGAGATATGCATCTGGCAGACCATATACACCACTTGCAGGGGTTGATTCAACCCTTGTTCCGGGTAAGTATTTTCGTATCAATGGGGCTATAAATTCAGCGAGATATCCATCTTATCATAGATTAGATTTTCAGGTTGCATATAGACATATATTCAGAGGCTGGAGTATGGTATCGTATTTCAACCTTCAGAATATATATAACCGCAGGAACATACTATGGTATAGATGGAATAACGACTATACAGAAAGGGATGGGATATACCAATTTCTATTTATGCCAGTAGGTGGAGTAACCATACAATTCTGAGGATTTCTCTATCCCACAGTGCCGTCGGGAGTTACCTCCTGATGTGGGAGAGGGCAAATACGGTTCACGGTTAGGGACAGTTCACGGTTAACAGTTGAACCCTGAAGCGTTTAGAAGGGCTTTTCCACAGTCAAGGTCCCCGCACATAAGCTTATGTGCGGGGCAGGCAGGAGACTTTCCCATATATGAGTATGAGTCAGGAGGTAACTTCTGACACCACGATTAGATAAAAATCCTGTTAATCCTGTCAAAAAAATTTCCTTGACATTTTTACTTTTTTATGTTATAATATCCTCAAGTGGGCAGGTGGCGGAATTGGCAGACGCGCCAGGTTTAGGACCTGGTGGAGTAATCCGTGAGGGTTCAACTCCCTCTCTGCCCAAAATGAATAAGGCGCCATCGTCTAGTCTGGCCCAGGACATCTGGTTCTCAACCAGAAGACTCGGGTTCAAATCCCGATGGCGCTAATTTTTTTGATAAGGAATCAACATCTCAACCTGATATTGTATGATGTCAGGCGTTAGGGATGAGCTCTATTTAGGATTGGTTGATTAACATGCTTATAAGAGATTTACAAAATTGTAAGGAGTTTGTAGCCGGAGACAATACATTTCTTCAGGAGCTTTTGCATCCTGATAAGGAATCTCTTGAAATTCGTTATAGCCTTGCGTATGCTTCTCTAAAACCTGGTCAATCCTCACTGCCCCATAGACTAAAAAGTTCAGAAGTATATTATCTTCTGAAGGGAGAGGGAAGAATATATATTGATAAAGAATCTGCAAAAGTCCACTCTCATCAAGTGGTTTATATCCCCCCGAACTCAGTTCAATACATAAAAAACACCGGGGATTGTGATCTAGAATTTTTGTGTATAGTGGACCCGGCATGGAAACAAGAAGATGAAGAAGTCCGAGGTCCGATGTCCAAAGTCCAATGTCCTAATAACCGATAACTGATTACCGATAACCGATTACTACCTACTGCCTACTGCCTACTTTAAAAATGGGGGTTTTATGGAGATAAAGATTATAGACATAGAGAAACCTGATGATGTGAATCTTATCCTTGCACAGTCACACTTCATAAAGACTGTTGAGGATGTATATGAAGCCCTTGTTTCATCTGTTCCTAATATAAAATTTGGGCTTGCCTTTGCAGAGGCATCAGGACCAAGACTTATAAGATACACCGGCACAGACGAGAAACTGACAAAACTTGCAAGGGAAAATCTTACTCGTATCGGTGCTGGACATTCCCTTCTGATATTTCTCAAAGATGCATACCCAATAAATGTCCTACCAAGATTGAAACAGATTGAAGAGATTGTGGGTATCTACTGTGCTACAGCAAATCCTTGCCAGGTTGTTCTAACAGAGACTGAAAAAGGAAGAGGAATTCTTGGTGTCATAGATGGAGGAGCGCCTCTCGGAGAGGAGGGAGAAGAAGAGATAAAAAAAAGAAAGGGATTTTTGAGAAAAATAGGATATAAACAGTGATCAGTAGAGCGTAAGGCGTAAGGCGTAGAGCGTAAGGCGTAGGTAGTAAGAGGTCTTTTGTCTGTAGTCTGCGGTCTTTTGTCTGTGGTCTTCTGTCTGTGGTCTGCTCTCTTTACTTTTGTTATGATTGGGATAGATATTGTTGAGATAGAAAGAATAGAGAAGCTTCTGGATAGATATGGGGGTAGGTTTTTGGAAAGAGTGTTCTCTAAAAGAGAGATAGACTTATACAGAAAGTCCAAAAAACGAGCTTCATTCCTTGCTGGCAGATTTGCTGCAAAAGAGGCGGTCATCAAGGCAGTAGGGAGATACATCCCACTGAACAGAATAGAGATTCTTGGCGAAACTAAACCCTATGTGCATGGAAAGGATACCAGCGTTTCTATCAGCCACACAAAGGAAGTTGCAACAGCAGTTGCTATTACTATCTCAATGCCTCTAACATAATCCTATGGAGTTCAGTATTATCTTTCATACCGCTCAAGTTTTTAGCCCCCGGCCCAATCCCAAATAGCACAACTGGAATAGAGGTATGGTCCCTTGATGCCCATGCTGTGAAAGGGGCATCTTGTGTAACAATTAGCTCAAGATCCTGTTTGGTAGGATATTTTCCTCGTCTCTTTGCCAGAGTGGGGCCACCTGTTCCATGATCAGCAGTTACGATGAGCAAGGTCTCAGGATTTCTCTTCTGAAATTCTAGGGCGAGATCTACTGCCTCGTCAAATTCAAGTGTCTCATAAATAAGATTAGCAATGTGATTGGCATGTCCTGCATGGTCGATTCTTGCACCTTCTATCATCAAGAAGAAGCCATCCTCATCATCGTCCAGTAAATCAAGCGCTCTTTCTAATAGTTGAGTCAGAGAAGGAATATCTTCCTTTCTATCCCGCACATAATCAAGATGGGAATTTGCGAAAAGACCCAATATCTTTCCAGTCTCTATTTTCGTAAGTTCCTGCATATTAGACACAAAGGTATATCCTTGTCTCTCTGCTCTCTTTATGAGAGCTGAAGGAAAGTGTCTCTTACCACCACCTAACATAACTTCAATGTCAATGTCCAGCATCATAGAAGCAATTGAATCTTCCATATTCCTGTCCCTGATTGAAACAGCAAAAGCGGCCGGAGTAGCATGGGTTATTCGTGCAGTTGTCACCAGTCCTGTAGCCTTACCTAAATCTTCTGCCTTGTGTAGAATAGTTGTAAGTTCTTGACCATCTGGAAGCATTGACACCATACCGTTGTTAGTCTTTTCTCCCGTAGCGATTGCAGTACCCGAGGCAGCAGAACATGTGATTAAAAAATCTCTTGCCGATGTCATCATATAGCCAGATGTACCCTCATTCATTAACCGAACCATACTTAACTCTCTTCCCTTGACATATCTGCTATAATACATGACTACACCAAAGGCGTCTGGAGCAAGACCATCTCCAATCATCAAGATAATATTCTTCGCCCTCTCTGCCCCTACCGGACTTATCAATAATAACAGACTACTACACAGTAATACCAGTCTTCTTCTCATCTCACCTCCCTGTTTAATCCCGGGTATTGTGAAAAAACTTAACCACAGACCTGTCCCGTCGAAAGACGGGAGAACA
>CAYRBN010000066.1:0-8540 GCA_964422625.1 uncultured bacterium
CTCTCCCTCATACCAATTACCACTGCCAGCCATTGTGTCAGCTACCCATTCTCCACTGTTTATCCTGAAGTAGAGTATAACATCTTTGATAGAGAAGTTGTCTGTGACCTTTGTCCTCACAGTAAATGGTCCAAAGAACCCCACTGTATCAGGCAAGTCTGTCGTGCTGTCTATAACAGGAAATGTAGTATCAATTACAAACAAGGAGCTGTCTGAAAAACCGCCTTCGTTCTCTGCCATATCAAAGGCTCTTACTCTCCAGTAATGGAGCCCCTGGTTCAGAATGAGTGTGTCAGAGGTAAAACTCGTTGTATCAATAATTGGACTGGTGAACCCTGGAACCGTATCCACCTGAAGGATATAGTAGATAGGGGATGTCTTTACCGATAACTGCTCACCGATTACCTTCCCCTGGTTACCGATCACCGATAACCGATTACCGATAACCGTCCCCTTCACTATCTCATTCCATTCAAAGACAACAGACAGTGTATTAAGATGTTCTCCTCCAACTGGACTCACAAGAGTGGGGATATCTGGCATCTCAGTATCTATCTCAAAACTTCTTATAGAAGACCAACCGCTCCTGTTACCTGCACTATCAATAGATTGAACCCTCCAGTAATAGATTGTATCTGATAGACCAATAGGAGATGTGACCACAGTATCAATTGTATTAACAGAATCCAGGCTTATAAAAGATGGGTCATTCGTGTATTGAAGGGTGTAGTAGCTAACACCACCCATCCCACCAGTGGATCTATGCCAGACAAATGTAGGGATATTATAATTTATAGCCATTCCATCATCAGGGCTGATCAATACGGGTACAGAGGGAGGGATCGTATATGGGGTCAACCAGTTGAGAACCCTCTCCATAATCATAACCCTATCTGTGAGATTATTTATTGCCTCATAACCAAAAGAGAAATAGACAAGCCTGTATACACCCTTATATTTTATTGCCCCGTATCCATTGCCTGAATACTGAAATACACGGGTAGAGCCACCAAGGGTGTCTATCTCATCCGGCCATCTTTGATTGTTTGCACCATCACCACCTGATACTCCTAATGTGAGTCCATCACCTATGGGGTCACCTGTAACCCCAATGAGTGTATATATGTTAGTATCATCTCTTTTGTAGTCAGCACGGAGATAGTTATTATAGAAAGAGACCCCATCACCTGTATAAACAAGGTCATATCCTATATCCTGTCCGGTTATGAATAGATTTCTGCCTGAATCTAAGTACCACTCCAGGGCTGTCTGTTCAGATGAGGTTACAGTGCCATCCGTCAGGTCGCCTGTGAACCAGATGATTGTAGAATATTGCTTCATAGTAGAGGTGTCTGCCATCACTGTGAGCACTGCGTGCTGGAATTGGAGAGATACCCCAGTGTATATATCATAGGTGAGCCCAAGACTATCAAGTGCAGTTGTAAAATAGTGAGTGTAATTAGTATCTTTGGTAACAATCATTATCTCATTAGGATCCCAGACAGAGATATTGAGTGAATCCTGCCAATTATGGGTTGCAGGGTCAGCATCTGATATATTAAGATAGAAGGTTATCTCGTGGTTCCTTGGACAGGCAGTATCTACATAAAAGATAAAATCGTCAAGGGAAACCGCTGTATCTCCAGATGATATGTTCCCGAAGTTCTCTATTGAATCAATCAGTGTTATATAGATATCATTGGTTGATATAAGAACGTTTACCCCGACAGCATTCAGGGGGCCTGAGTTCCTTAAGATAATAGGAAGCTCAATAGTCTCACCAGGGTTAACAAGTCCGCCATTGTTTCCAGCACTCTCCCCGATAGAATCATCGTCAATAGTATAGGCATAGAACTTCAAGGTAGGTGCTGGGACAGGTATGGAGAATCTGGATACCCATGTTGAGTCTTGTATATCACTCATAACGAGCTCAAACCAGATGGTATGATTGTTGGGACAGCTACTTAAAACATCAAAGTTGTAATCTCCAAAAGAGGTAGCATAAGAGTCCGAGGCTATATCGCCAAAATCCTCAATGGAATCTGTAATGGTAACATAGGGGTCTGTTGTTCGTAAAATGCCTGTAACACTATATCCTGTATCAAGACCTACATTATGTATCGTTACTGGTAGCTCAATAGTCTCTCCAGGGTCAACCAAACTATCATTATCTCCTAATATATCTATCACTGTATAAGAGTTAAAGACCATCCAGGGATCAGAGGGTAAGATGACATCTACACTGCCTTCATAAGGTAGATAATTATGTTTTGTAACTGTTACCCACATTGTGTCTGGGGCCTGTGATGGGTTGATAAAAAAGCTGATCTGTCCAGAAGCATCTGTGTATCCACTCGCCCAAATTGCGGTATCTACCTTACACGAGACGCACACAAGTGCGCCCCAAAGTGGAGTAACGCCATCATTCTCTTTTACCGTAATAGTAAAACCACTCGGACCAACTGGAATGGTTGGGGTGTGAGTTACCTTAAATGTATCGGGTATATCTGTTCTAAGACTGATGGATGCATCTCCAAAAATGTGCCAGGTTTCGTACATATCAAGTCCTTCGGGACCGTGGACATCCATCATATACATTGCACCATTGAATGTTATACCACCTATGGTAGATGCCTCCCCCCGTTTGAGAACTCCCATCGCATGATTCTGTGCAGTAGTAGGAGGAATCCACCTCTGATTAATAGTCGCACCATAAGATGCTATTGCGCCTGTAGGCGCACAGGGGGTTCCTGCCCAAACCCATGCCTCCATAAAACACTCTGGTATAGCATCAAATGCCCCAACAACACAGGCAACAGAAAATACAAACGGCAGCATGTCTGTATTTAAGAGGGCGTGGACATCACTGTTTGTGAATGGAACATTGTGCCAGGAAGTCATACTTCCATGACCAAGGTAGTTGACTATGCTCCTTCCAAGATTGAGCGAATCTCTGATCCATGAAGTGGTTGCACCATCAATCTGGTATATACGGTCTATATGAGTATATGTGTAAGCAAGCAGGGTGTCTCTCAGCCAGTCTGCTCTCTCATGATCGGGTGGAGTTCCCTCATCACTTGCTATGCCAGTTCCCTTGTGATACCACTCCCCTCCATGCTCTGGGAATCTCTCATAGTTAATGGACCTTGTGACCTGGTTATCCACATCAATAGCACTATTCGCAGAGAATCTGGAGATGAAAGCGTCTGGATAATGATCAGCCCCTGCAAGCCAGACATAGTTTGGGTCAGCTGCCGCACCTGTTGCCCAACCAGATATTCCTATCGCTGGAACTACATCTACTGCATTACCAACAAGTAATACCCAGGTTACACCCTCTGTATCATACTTATTCTGTATATAATTTTTGATATTCGTCTGGGTATTACCAATAACTGAGACGCTCTCAATTTCTACAGGAATCCCCTTTTTTCTCTTCCAGAAAACGAAATTCTCCATATTGACATAATATGCATCAGCAGTAATTATGAGCATATTACCTACAGCATCCGAGAGATGGGGGTATCTTGCACGGACTGTGCCAAAATTGAGAAAATGGTTCCGATAGACCTCTTTGAACGGAACGCTGATTCTGTTTCTTTTCCTCATCAATACATTCTCTCCACCTGGAGATTCTTTATACACCTCTACCACAACCCTTGTTGTAACCTTGAGTTCCCCCTTAATGGGATTATACTGAAATGGATTAAAGTGGATCGTTACTCCACGAAAATCTCGTAAGATGTAAGGAGAGCCGATTTCAATAATATTCGGGGGAAACCATTCATCCCGCTGGTAAAAATCACTCCAGCTATAGGGGACTGTCGCAGGATCTATGCTCCTTGGCAGGCTTCCTTTAGACGGGATAACAGGATCTACTTTCTCTATCTTATATTCTATATCCACAATCTTAAATTTCATTATCCCATCATCAGGTATGATAATACTCCTTGCAAATTTTGGTAGTTTTGGATAGCCTTGCTCAAGCCAGATTGACCCTCCAGAAACCAGTATCTTTGAGTGCTTCTTTCCGTCAATGTAGACCTCTTCTACGGTATAGTCCTCTACTCCAAACTTAACCTTGCATCTGTCGGTTTTATCCTCGAGAAGCCTGACCGATATGCCTCTTGCTTCTAATACTCCATAGAGAGCAAAAGATATAGCAAGGACGAACAGAACTCTTTTTGGGAACATATGGTATCTCCTAATAAGTGGTGTCAGGAGTTGCAAAGACGGTTATCAGTAAGAAGTAGCGAGTAGGCAGTAAACAGTAAGCGGTTATCGGTAATCAGTTATCAGTAACCGGTAAAAACCTAATACCAATAACCAATAACAAATAAGCTGACACCTAACACCTGACACCTATTTATGGATTGCCTCACCCATGGCGTCCTTGCAGGACTCCATCACAGTCTCAGAAAGGGTTGGATGGGGATGTATCGTATTCCCTATCTCTTTTATCTTCAACCTGTTTTTGACTGCAAGGGCAAGTTCTGATATGATAATACTCGCATCAGGTCCAATTATCTGGGCACCGATGACCTCCTCTGTATTAGCATCTGCAATAATCTTCACCATTCCCTCTGTCTCCCCCATCACAACTGCCTTGCCCGATGCAATAAAGGGAAACTCTCCCACAACTGTCGTTATGCCCTTTTCCTGTGCCTCTTCATCAGTCATTCCAACACAGGCAAGCTCGGGACGGGAAAATACAACCCAGGGGATAACCCGATAATCCATTACAGAGTCAAGTCCTGCTATCACTTCTGCACAGACTACACCCTCACATTGTGCCTTATGCGCCATTAACATACCGCCTGTAACATCCCCGATTGCATAGATATTTGGGATATTGGTCCTCATTTTATTATCTACCAGTATTCTGTCTCTCTCTGTTTTTAGACCAATATCCTTAAGCCCGAGCCCAGAAGTGTTAAGTCTCCTGCCCGTGGACAGAAGAACCTTATCAGTCCGTAGTCTCTCGCCTGTTGAGAGTGTTGCGACTGTCCCTTGATTTACCTCTATCTGCTCTAACTTCATACCACTCTTGACAACTATCCCTCTTTTTTGGAGTGCCTTTTGTAAGATAGCTGTAATCTTTCTATCTCTGAGTTCCGGGAGTATATCATTCATCATCTCAATAATTGTAACCTTTGTACCAAAAGCAGAGAAGAATGTCGCAAATTCTATCCCCACTGCACCAGCACCCACAATAAGTATATCTTTTGGAAGATTCCTCATATTCAATACGGTATCAGATGTAATTATATTCTCCTCATCAATATTTACCTCTGAAAGTGTTGCTGGTTCTGAGCCTGTTGCAATGACGATAGACTCTGCGGATATAATCTCTCTCTCGTTGATCTCCACACTCTTATTAGTTATAAGCCTTCCCTTCCCTTTTTTGACTGTAACTCCCCTGTTCTTCATGAGAGACTCTACACCTATAAGAAGTCTTTTGATAACCTTCTCCTTCCTCTGCTGAATGAGTCCGAAATCGCAGGAGACCTCGCAATTGATACCAAATAGTCTTGCCCTCTTTGCAGTTTCATACACAAACGCACTATGTAGCAGGGTCTTTGTCGGAATGCATCCTCTATGCAAGCAGGTCCCCCCAATATCTCTATGCTCAATTACTGCCACATTCTTGCCAAGGTCTGCCAACCTTATTGCTGATACATATCCAGCAGGGCCAGAACCGATAATTATGACATCAAATCTCTCCATAAGTCTCCCTCATTCAATTATTGTTTGGTGAATAATTCTATGTCTTACGCACTACTATCTTTCCCTCAATTTTCTCTTGACCTTTTCTACTTTTTGTGATATAATGTAGTATTCATCTCGTACAGTGAAATTGCACGGGGTGTAGGTTTCTTTGTGTTTACAGCTTTTGGGTGAAAAATACATATACTGCATTATAACACAAAAAAGACGAAAATGCAAGAAATATCTTTAAACAAATTCTAACGCATAATCCGGGATAATGAGGTTATGAAAATGCGCAAGATAGTACTTTTGATATATAAAAAAGTTGCAAAAATCATTTCTGGACATAGAATTGGAAGATTTTATCCTATCAGGGTTATCAACAGCTTTATAATCTCCCAGTTAAGATCAAATTTTGCTGAAGTTCAAGGACATAAAATGTTTTTAGACTCCAAAGATTCTCTCAGTCTTTCAATTTACGAAAGTTATGAACCCCTTGAAACGCAACTTGTAAAAAGAGAAATTAAAAGAGGCAATGTCGTTTTAGACCTTGGAGCCAATATTGGATACTATACATTGATTTTCGCAAAACTCGTAGGCGAAGAAGGTAAGGTTTTTGCCTTTGAGCCGGATCCAACTAATTTTGCTTTACTTGAGAAAAACATAGAAATGAATGGTTATAAGAATGTAATATTGGTACAGAAAGCGGTCTCAAATAAAGACGGGAAACTTAAACTGTATTTAAGTGAGTACAGTATGGGAGACCATGCAATATTCAACTTATATGAGGGTTGTAAGTTTATAGAAATTGAAGTCATACGATTAGACGATTATTTTAAAAATTATGAGGGGAAGATTGATTTTATTAAGATAGATACAGAGGGAGCAGAGGAACAGGCAATTCAAAGTATGTTAAATCTATTGAAGAAAAATAAAACTGTGAAAATCCTTACAGAATTTTTCCCCATTGGGCTTAAAGGCTCTGACATTGATCCCGCAGAATATCTAAACACGCTTTTAAAACTTGATTTCAAGTTATACCATATAAATGAACAAGAAAAAAAGATAGAACCAGCCAGTATTCCTAAATTACTTGAGATATACTCTCCCGAAAAACAGAATAACACAAACTTATTATGTGTAAGAGAAACGAGAACTTCGTAAAGCCCGGGAACATTATCTACGGGAATAGCATACTTCAGTAATATTCGTGGTGTCAGGGTTAACAAGGATAAAGGAAAAAGGATAAAGGTTAACGGATAACCGATTACTGCTTACTGCCTACTCGCTACTCACTACTCGCTACTTTTAACCCATTGCCCATAACGAGTCTTATATCATCCCTCGTTATACTCCCCATTATATAGACTAAAAAAAAATATATAATTGCGCCGATGAATATAAGTAATCCAGGATTCAGTCCCTCGAGGAGATAAAGAACTAAACACATAACCACAGATGCAAATATGGGTCTTATAGTATAAGGTAGAATTTGGACCTTCACCACCCGGCTGAATGCACGATACATAAGAAAAACCATAACAATCTCGGAGCATACGGTTGCCACTGCTGACCCAATTATACCGAGTGTTGGTATCATAATCAGATTGAGAACTATATTTAAAGATGTGCCTATTAGCATTACGATGCCGTATCTCTTCTCCTGACCAGATGCAATAAGTCCCTGGGTGTATATACTGCCAATGGTCCCGATTGTCAAAACCCATACAAGAATTTGAAATACAGGGACAGAGGGGATATATTCCTTTCCATAGATGGTTTGTGTAATAGGTAATGCGAGCAGTGTCCCTCCAGCGCTTATCGGGATAACGAGCATTATGATTATCCTTGAAACAGTGGAAAGAACTTGTTTAAGTCTTTCCTTTGATTCATTGTAATGTTTTGATATAATAGGTAGAAGGACCATTACCAAAACCCTGTCTAAAAGGAGTAGAAACATTAATAGCTTATATACAGCAGTATAAAGCCCTGCCTCTTCTGTGCCCCTGATAAACCCGAGCATTGTTATATCAAAATTGAAATATATATGGGTCATTATTGTTCCCACAGCTATTGGTAATGCCCGTTTTAAGATGTTGGGACTATCTATTTGGATAGGTGATGGCTGGTGGGGCTCAGCCCTAAGCCTTCTCCTTGCTGTCCACCAAAGAAAGAGCACTGATAGAACACTTCCCAAAAGCCAGAACAGAGGAACCAGATTGATATCTTTTATAGATCTGACAAAGAGAAGAAGAGGTAAGAGATAACAACTGTATGCTATGATAGATGAAAGACCTATATACTTCATCTCCTCTATACCTCTGAAAAACCATTCAACTGAGAGTGCATAAGGGATGACAGAAATAGAATAGAAAATAATAAGCGGTCTTACCTCTGACAGGGCGGGGACAAGGAAGGAGAGGGTTACAATAACTGCAAAGGCAGCTATTGCAAGGAGAGATCTTAAGGAGATGATTTTAGCTATGTAAGAGCGACAAAGATGCGGAGTTTTTGCTACCTCTCTTGTTCCAAGAGTTGTAAGTCCAAGGTCAGAAAGAAGGAATGCATATCCCAGGAATGTAAAGGCAAAACTGATACTCCCAAACCCCTCTGTACCCAGCACCCTTGCAAGCCATATCGTGGCAAAAAAACCGAGGAGGCGAGAGAAGACATCACCACCTAATACAAACAGGATGTTTTTTGCAACCCTTCGCACTAGTAAGGATAAAGGAAAAAGGATAAAGGATGAAGGATAAAGGAAAAAGGAAAAAGGATGAAGGATAAAGGATAAAGGATAAAATGACCTGATGACCAAATAACTGATAACTGCT
>CAYRBN010000067.1:0-8267 GCA_964422625.1 uncultured bacterium
CACTCGGCCACCTCTCCTGTAGGACAGCAAATAGCGAATAGTAAATAGTGATTAGTAAATAGTGATTAGCCTTAATACCTGTTCTTTTTAATTGACAGTTTTTCTCTCTTTCGCAAAGAAATTAACATTTTGATGCTCTCTAAATTGCTTTGTTCTATTTCATCAAGTTTATCTCCACCCCTTTTGCAGCCCTTTAATATTTGAATCCAGTTATCTGTTTCAAGTGCTGATTTATACGCTATCCCTAAATACCGAGCAAATTCAGGATTACTGTCACTACCATATCCTTCAGCAATATTTGCACAAATAGAAGTTGAAGACCTTATTATCTACTTCAGGATTATTCTTTCAGAAAGCGAAGGGTGCAAAATAACATCAGCACTTTTAATTACTTCTAATGCAACCTCGTATGCCTTTTGCCATACCTTCAAATCCCTATAGATTTTCATTTTCTTTATTCTCTATTTACTATTTGCTATTTTCTATTTGCCGCCTTTCCGGAGGGCGAGGGATTCGAACCCCCATGGGATTGCTCCCGGCGGATTTCAAGTCCGCTGCCTTACCAGTTAGGACTAGCCCTCCTTATCGTCTCTTGATAATTAGTTACCGGTGAAAAAATGCCAAAACCACAATCAATACCGATATTCTTTTTTTGGGCGGATCTAAAGATCCGCTACTACTGATCTGCGGACAGGGATAAACCCTGTCCCTACAATGTAGGGACAACCCTTGTGGTTGTCCGCAGGGTTGTTTTTGCACAACCTCTTTATCTACGCAAAAAAACGAATCATTCACCAAGCACTAATTATAGCATAAAAGAGAGGAAAAGTCAAGAAATAAAAAATTCTGCTCTTACAAGTCTCTTACAAGTCCCTGTTATATCAAGAAAAATCAGCCTGAGCCTTTCCTATTTTTTATCAGTGAGAATGCCTCTGCTCTTGTGGCGGGTTTTCGCATCACCCCTCTTATTGCCGATGTTACAGCGATATGTCCAGGCTTCCTTACACCCCTCATTGCCATACAGAGATGTTCTGCCTCAATCACAACAAGAACCCCTTTGGGTTTCAGTACCTCCATTATCACCTCTGCAATATCTGTTGTGAGCCTCTCCTGAAGCTGTGGGCGCTTTGCCATAATCTCAAGTAACCTTACGAGAGATGAATACCCTGTAATTCTGTTTTTATCTGGAATGTATGCAAGGTGTGCCTTTCCTATAAATGGTAAAAGATGATGTTCACATATAGAATAAAACGGTATATCCCTTATCAATATCATCTCGTCTTCATTCTTTGTAGTATAAGCTCTCATCTCTCTTTTGGGGTCAACACCAACCCCATTAAATATCTCTTCTGCCATTTCTGCAACCCTTTTTGGTGTCTCCCTTAACCCCTCTCTCTCAGGGTCTTCGTCAATAGCAATAAGAAAGTTCTTTATAGATTCCTCTATAAGTTTCTTGTTTAATTGCATAGGAAATTATAGGTTAAACCACAGAGTTCACAGAGATTATTCTAAAGATAAAAATTCTGTGATTCTCAAAGGATTCTCTGTGCTCTCTAATATAAAAGTTTAGTATATCTTAATGAGGGTTTTTGCACCAAAAGAGTGCACAGAGAAAAATAGCTAAGTCTTTTATTTTTAACATGTTTCTCTGTGTTCTCTGTGGCAAGATCTTGTTTATCATTCGTTAATAATTTTGTCTATTGCTTCACCTGTCAGTACCTCTTTCTCAAGCAGTTTCTTTGCCATCTTCTCTAAGACAGGTCTCTGTTCTTTTATAATAGTCTCTGCCCTTTTTTCTGCCTCATCAACAAAGCTTATTATTTCACTGTCTATGGTCTGTGCAGTCTTCTCTGAGTAGTTATGACGGGTTGCTATGTCCCTTCCGAGAAATATCTCCTCTTCTCTCTTACCAAATGTAACCGCACCAAGTTTATCACTCATCCCCCATTCACAGACCATCTTTCTGGCAAGTTCTGTTGCCTTTTCTATATCATTACCCGCACCTGTTGTGAGGGTATTCAGTGCTACACACTCTGCTGCCCTTCCTCCAAGAAGAACCGCTAGCTGTGCTATACAATACTCCCTTGAAAAATTATGCCTGTCATCCACAGGAAGTGGCTGAGTGGTACCTAATGCAAGTCCCCTTGGAATGATAGAGACCTTATGTATCGGGTCTGCCTCTGGCGTGAACTTAGCCACAAGGGCATGTCCTGCCTCGTGATATGCTATATTTCTTTTTTCTTCGTCTCTTATGACAAGGCTCTTCCGCTCTACCCCCATAAGAACCTTGTCTCTTGCTTCTTCAAAATCCCGTATCAACACCTTTTTTCTGCCTTTTTTTGCAGCAATAAGAAACGCCTCATTTACCAGATTTGCAAGGTCAGCCCCTGAAAATCCTGGCGTAGTACGGGCGACTGTAAAAAGATCTAAATTCTTTGCAAGCGGTGTCTTCTTTGTATGAACCTGTAATATTGCCAGCCTTCCTCTCACATCTGGCCTATCAAGAACTATCCTCCGGTCGAACCTGCCCGGACGAAGGAGTGCCTGGTCAAGCACATCAGGACGGTTTGTCGCCGACATAATTATAATACCTTTGTTTGCCTCAAAACCATCCATCTCAACAAGTAACGCATTTAAGGTCTGTTCTCTCTCATCATGCCCTCCCCCTATACCTGCACCCCTATGTCTTCCTACCGCGTCAAGCTCATCTATAAATATGATACAGGGACTGTTTTTCTTGCCCTTTTCAAAGAGGTCTCTCACCCTTGCTGCCCCAACACCAACAAAGAGTTCAACAAAATCTGACCCTGACATAGAGAAGAACGGAACCCCTGCCTGCCCTGCCACTGCTCTTGCAAGGAGTGTCTTGCCTGTTCCTGGAGGACCAACAAGCAGAACACCCTTTGGCACCCTTGCACCAAGTGATGTGAACTTCTGGGGATTTTTCAGGAATTCTATCACCTCTTTCATCTCTTCCTTTGCCTCATCTACGCCTGCAACATCATTGAATGTGACTCTTGAGCTCTCTTCTGATGCAGGTTTTGCCTTACTTTTGCCGAACATAGAGGCACCTCTTGGACCCGACTGCATCTGAAACATCATAAATATCCAGAACCCTACAAATAGAAGAACCATAATCCATGGCAGGGCAGCTCTCCAGAATTTCGGTCTCTCCACATTTACTGCAACCCCCATCTCAACCAAATTCCTTACAAGTTCCTCATCTTCAAACGGAAGAGTAGTTGTAAATGAGCTAAACTCTCTTCCATTAACTACCAAAGGGGTCTTAAAGCTCCCCCTTAAGTTCAGTTGACTGACCAGAATACTATCAACATTTCCATCTCTTGTCAGGTGGTAGAATTCTGAGTATGGAAGTCTCAAAACAGCTGCTTCTCTTCTCTGTGTAATCGCAAATAGGATGGCAAGGGAAACAAAGAGCAAACCCCATATCCCTATCCCACGAATCAGATTACGCACAGGAGGTTTCCCCTGCGGCCGTCCGGGTATATCTCTTTTCTCTTTCATAATTCGGTAAGAAGTAGCGAGTAGTGAGTAGCGAGTAGTGAGTAAGGCGTAAAGTGTAGGGCGTAAGGAGTAGGGAGTAATCGGTTATTGGTTATCAGTAAAGACAAACAAACAAACTAACTAACTAACTATCACCTGACATTGGACAGTTCTTACAAACTGGTTCTCTCTTTTTACATCTCTCCTTTCCAAGTCTTACAAGAAGTGCGTGAAACTCGTTGTAGATCTGGATGTCAAGTTTTAGAGCCGACTCAAATGTCCTCTGGATCTCGTCATATCCAGCATCTTTTGAAAAGAGGTTGTGTCTTATACCTATTCTTTTTGTATATGCATCAACAACAAAGACAGGTTTTGAAAGTGCATACAGAAGTATTGAATCGCAGGTCTCCTTACCTATTCCAGAAACGGATAAAAGACCATTACGCAGGACATTGATCTCTACTTGTTTCATCTCCTCAACACTTCCTCCATATTCTTTTAGAAAGAACTTGAGAAAATTTTTCAGCCTCTCTGCCTTAAGCCTATAAAATCCAGATGGTCTTATGAGAGACGCAAGCCTATCCTTATCTATCTGAAAGAGTCTAATTGGAGTAAGGTATGGCTTTATATTTGAGATTGCCTTCTCAACATTTTTCCAGTTTGTATTCTGTGTAAGTATCGCTCCAACCATAACCTCAAAAGGAGAATCTCCTGGCCACCAGTTCTGGGGACCGTAGTGGGCATAGAGTGTCTTATATATCTCCTTTGGACTCATCGCTCTTGCCATGTAGAGATGATAGTCTCTAGCTGCTCAAGGGCAAACCATTTCTTTTCACCAGGAGCAAATAGATGCATATCCAGAAAATAGAAGGCATGATCTGTTGAAAAGATATAAGTTCTAAATGGACCTCCCATTACATGCTTATCATTCTCCCATATACCGTCCAGCTTCTGGGCTTCTATACCCTGAAACTGAACATTGAACAACCTGGTCATCTCTCTGTCCACTCTGTCTTCCTCACCTAACATAGAAAAGATATTATCTCTTATATCATAAATCTCTTCATAGTTAAGTGCCTCTCTCGGTGAATATTCCCAGTATATTGTGATAAATCTATAGGGAAAACGTCTATATATCTTTATAACTCTCTTTTCTCCATGTTCTTCTATTCTCCATCCATAAGGGAGATTGAGTGAAAAATGGTAGGATAAAAGAAGCCTCTCGGCAAGGTCCTTCTGATAACCGTCACTGTAAAGCGTCTCTTCTATCCGTTCCTTCACTGCAGAGAGAAAGAAAGAGAATATTTCATCCGCCTTTTCACTCACAACCCTTATCAGCTCATCTTTATCTCTTGCTGTTACCACGCAGACAGACTGAGATCTTGCATATACATCCTTCTCGCCAAATACACCCCCCCCGGATTCAACCACATCTCTCCTTGCAGATTCTGAAAGAAGATTATCTATTAGAGGGTTACCAATGATACCAATAAAAAGCAGATTTCTCCTCCTGTTATAAAGGGAGAGCTCCGCAGAAGATTTTGGAATCAATGTAAAAACCTCCTCTCTTGTTGGGAGGAACAACTCTCTCGCCAGTGTAGAAGAAAGTCCATCCTGCACAAGGTGATATATCTCCCTGTCTGCAAACACTATTATCTCTGTTTGTGAGCCACCTGCAGGACCTATCCTATGACCACAACCTGCTACTATAAAGCTAAAAAAGAGAAGCAACCATCTTCTCATTAAAGCCTCCTTATAGAACGCATCAGTTTCCTGACAATGGATTCAGGAAGCGGAAGCCCATCCTTTTTGACCATAAAGAAATGAATATATGTATTGCCAATATTTGTGCTTGAACTTGTAAGATTAAACGATATAAGGGCTACTATATCTGTAAAGATATCTTTTGTTGTTGAGATACAGATGAGCGTATATTTGTGTTTGGACTCTCTTCTGGCAAGGTGTGTCTTGGCAGGGTCCTTCAAGGCTTTTTCATACAGGGAATATCCTAATTTCACAAAAGAGATTATCTCACTCACAGATAGATTAGCCCTCATAAAATCCTCAAGACAATAGTATATTCGTCTGATAAAATCTTGTTCTATTTTTGAGATTATAATCCTCTCTACCTCTTTCAACTTTTCTATATCTCTAATTCTCGTGGTCTCATTAAAGTCCCTGAATTTACCTATCACTTCTCCTATAATAGATTTTATCTTAGGGTATATCTCTTCTTTGGTCTCAAAGAGGTCTCCTGAGAGCTCTATCTCCATAAGATCTAATTTTGCCTTCCCCATCTCTCTTGTAGGCTGAATACCTTTTATAGAGAACTTATGTTTCTTATGGAGTCTCTGAACTATATCCTTTACCTCACCATCCTTGTGCACGATAATCAGCTTAAGGGATACCATCTCTTTGGTATAGGCTAAAGGCATAATAAGAACCTGTGGTATATTAGATACTGAAAACTCCTTCAAGAGGTAAGGTATTATTATCCTTGCATACTGTTCAATTCCCCCCTCCTTCTCAAATAAAACAGAGCGTTTCTTGCCTCCTATTTTTATCATACTCTCAATCGTCTTCTTTAGATTAGCTTTACTCTTCATCCCCTCAAGTTCTATCCTATAGTTTGCTATTCCATCATAGGTGATGAACTCATTGCTATACACGATGGGAGAACCTGGAAACTCTTTTTCTATAGCGCTAATGCAATCTGCCAGGGAGAAATCCCTCAAAAAGGCTGCAACAGATATCCCTGTCCAGGAACCCTTGGTAGTCTTGAATGTGTCTATATTCACCTCTGGTATTCCACCTGTATTTCTCAATCTATTCTTCATTCTGTAAGTTGCAAGAATCTGCTTTGCAAGATCATTTGCAGACCTCTCTTCAAGATATGCCCCTGGCCGTCCGCTAAAAAACTTTATCCCCTCTTCCTCAAGAGCATCTTCTAAGCTATCGCCTACCTCTTTTCGTATAAATTGTAGAGTCTGTTCAAGTTTTGAGATCTTTTTCAGCTCATCTAACAGGACCCTCCGTTTCGGTTCTTCCATTGCAGTTGCTATAGATTCAACTGTCTTCTTTATATATCTTTTCTCCTGCTCAAACCTCATCAGTGCCTCAAAAGACCCTATCTCTATGCCAAGGGTAAGTACAAAATGCCTTTTCTCCTCAAGGGTTACTGTATATCCATAGATAGCACAGATGTTCCAGTTCATATTATGCACTACACTTATTATAGTTTCAAGCACCCCCGCCCAGTCAACCCCTAAAATTCCAAGTGGATAAACAGCGGGAAACCTCTTTATCTTCTCCTGAGGTATGTAGATAGCTATCTTTCTCTTCTCCTTTTCCCATAGAGACAAAAGGTGTGAGAAAATCTCCTTCTCTTTTTTGAGAGATATGCACATCTTAACACACATAATCTTTATTATGCCATAGAAATTGTTAAAAGTCAAGAAAAAAAAGAGGAAAAGCACACAGATGGACACAGATTGAATAGATAGACACAGATTTCAAAAAAAATCTTTATAATGAATTATTTCTGTGTCCATCAGTTTTATCTGTGAAAATCTGTGTGCTAATATTAGTCCCTGTTATATCAAGAAAAAAATGTCCAAAGTCTGACACCTAACACCTATTCCGATGTGGTGTCAGGAGTCTGAATGAGAGTGGAGCAAGATGCTCCACCTGTTACTCTGGACTTTGGACTTCGGACTTCGGACATTGGACTTCATCGCAGCTATCTCCTCCATGCACGGGATTTCCAATGATGTGCTTCTTTTTCCCACTTCTTTACCTTTTTTTCTAATTTGCTCGCTTCCTCTCTTGAAACCCAGCCCTCTTCCATTTCAACAATCTTGTCCAGTCTCTTTTTGTGCCTTTCGCCTTCAAAATCTGTATTCAGAAACAGCGTGACCATCTCTTCAAGAGTATCAGCCTCTGTGCATTGACTGGATAGGCTCATTATATTTGCATTATTATGTCTTCTTGAATAAGAAGCCATCTCCGGGGAAAGGCATAAGGCCACATAAGCTCCCTTCACCTTATTTGCAGCTATTGTCATCCCAATACCTGTACTGCATATAAGTATCCCCCTCTCAAATTCTCCTTTTGCAACTCGCTCTGCAAGTGGGATTGCAATATCTGGATAGTCTGATGACTCAGTAGATGAGACGCCGATGTCCTCGTATTCTATAGAATTCTTATCAAGTATTGCCTTCAGACTTTCCTTTGTCTCAAAGCCCCTGTGATCTGCCCCGATAATGACTTTCATAGTGCCTCCCTGGTAAAAGTAAGTAGTAAGCAATAATCGGTAATCAGTAATCGGTTATCGGTAAAGACAAACTAACTAACCAACTAACTACCTGACACCTGATTTAAGATAGAGGTCTATCTCCCTGCCTGCCTCTACCATAACTGCCCCTCTCGGTGGAGATACAAAATAATAGCTATCCTGTGGATTGGTCTTGACATCGTTAGTAATGCCCCTATACCAAACCTCTTTATATCCATCAAAGCCAAATGCTCTTATGTAATAAAGACCCTCTCTTAGCCCCTCTATTTTATATCTACCATCTTTCGCAAAAGATAACTGCACAAGATGTCCTGTCCTGTCATAGACTCCAATCTTACCTCTCTTTTTAAGAATCTCTCCCTCTTTATCATACAGGTAGCCACTTATTGTCTCTGCTCCATACTCCACAATGTCAAGTTCTACTTTCTGCCCCTCTCCCCTATTGATTTTTAGGATCTTATTTCTTTCA
>CAYRBN010000068.1:0-8240 GCA_964422625.1 uncultured bacterium
TTAGTTGGTTAGTTGGTTAGTTGGTTACGGTTCACGGTTCACGATTTACGGTTCACAATTTACGGTTCACGATTTACGATTTTAGGGGATGTTATGAACAGAATGGATATTGAAAAAGTAAAGAAACACCTTATAGAGAGGTTAAGAGAAGAGATTGAGATAAGGGGTTTCAGAAAAGGGGTTGTGGGTGTATCTGGCGGGCTTGACTCTGCATCTGTGCTTGCACTTCTCACTCTATCCATTGGGAAAAAGAATACAATAGCAGTGGTTATACCTTATGAGGGGATGGATGAAAGAGAGGCGACTGCAATTACAGAAAGATTTGGTGTGAAAACTTACAAGATAGATATAACCTCTACCATAGACAATTATTTCAGACAGTTCCCTGATGCAAATAGAATAAGAAGGGGTAATAAGATGGCAAGGGAACGGATGAGCATTCTCTATGACATCTCTGCCCTTCTAAATGCACTGGTTATCGGAACGGGAAATAAGACAGAGTATTATCTTGGATACTTTACATTATTTGGAGATGGTGCCTATGCCATAAACCCGATAGGAGACCTATATAAAACAGAGCTCAGACAACTTGCCCCTTGTTTAGGTATTCCAAAAGAGATTATAGAAAAGATACCCAGCGCCAGACTATGGAAAGGACAGACAGACGAGGACGATCTGGGATACAAATATGAGGAGATTGACAAACTTCTTTACTATATCATAGACCAGAAATACTCAAGAGAGAAACTCCTGGGTATGGGATTTAAAGATAGATTTATAGATGATATATTAGACAGGATCAACAAGACCGGATTTAAGAGGAAGCCTCCCTTTATTATAAGGATAAAGGATAAAGGATAAAGGAAAAAGGGGAAAGGGAGTAAGGAGTAGGAAGGTTGGTTAGTTGGTTAGTTTGTTAGTTGGTTACGATTTACGGTTCACAGTCTATGTTCATAAATGTCAAGGAGATACGAAGTGGGGATAGACTTCAGTTCTCTGTTGCAAGCGATAAGATTGGAATAGACGAACTTGAGGAGATGGTCGTTTGCAGATTTATTCTGACAAAATCAAAGAAGAGGATAAGGGTGAAGGGAACTATCTCCTTTAGATATAATATCATCTGTGCAAGATGCCTTGATACTGTGAGGCGAGACTTTGAAGAAAAAATAGATTGTATGTTTGAAAGAGGAACCCCTTACATAACAAAAGGAGAGGTGATAGAGCTTGCTTATGAGAATATGGACATATATTATTATGAGAAAGATGAACTGAACCTTTCTCCTCTGATAAAAGATACAATCTTTCTTTCTATTCCCATAAAACCTCTATGTAGGCCCCATTGTAAAGGGCTATGTCCACATTGCGGGAAAAACCTGAACCAGGGAGATTGTGAATGCCAAAAATAGTCACAGTGATAGGCACAAGGCCTGATGCCATAAAACTGTCACCTGTTGTGAATCTATTCAAAAACGACACTGCATTTGAGACATTTCTCGTTGCTACAGCACAGCATAGGGAGCTTCTTGACCAGGTTCTTAGACTATTCTCTTTATCAGTCGATATTGACCTTGATATAATGAGGACAGAACAGGACCTGTTTCATATATCCACAACAGCCCTCATGGGATTTAAGTCAGTTTACAGAGAACTCTCCCCTGATCTGGTAATTGTTCAGGGGGATACCACGAGCACTTTTATTGCTGCCCTGTCTGCATTTTATGAAAATATCCCGGTTGCCCACATAGAGGCAGGACTACGGACTTTTGAGAGATACAACCCATTTCCAGAGGAGATGAACAGAGTTCTGACAGACGACTTATCAACTATACTCTTCCCACCCACCAAAAGGACAAAAGAGAACCTTCTAAATGAAGGCAGGAGAGAACATCTCCATCTGACAGGAAATACAGGAATAGACGCAGTTCTTAGTGCTGTCCACCATATAGAGAGAGAAAAAATACCGACTTCCAGAGAGAGGTTTATACTTGTAACCTGTCACAGGAGAGAGAGTTTTGGAGAGCCGATAAAGGAGATATGTGAGGCACTTAAAGATATTATAACCAGTATCCGGGATATTGAGATTGTATATCCGGTTCATCCCAATCCAAATATCAGTCTGCCTGTTAAGGAGATACTTGGGGGGGTAAAGAGAATAAATCTGATAGACCCTCCAGGGTATCTTGAATTTGTTAAGTTGATGAAAGATTCCTGTATAGTGCTTACGGACTCTGGTGGTCTTCAGGAAGAGGCACCATCACTCGGCAAGCCTGTTCTTGTGATGAGGGATGTGACAGAGAGAATAGAGGGGATAGAAAAGGGCGTAGCAATCCTTGTAGGGAGAGATAGGAAGAAGATTGTAGATACTGTATCCCAACTCCTTGAAGATAGTCTCTTTTATAACTCTATGAAAGGCAGAAAAAATCCTTATGGTGATGGAAGGGCAAGTGAACGAATCCAGTCCTACATCAGAAAATACTTTAATCTTCCTTATCAGGAGATATCAGAGTTTCAGGGATAGGTTTGGTCTGATTTACCTCGTATCTATGCCCCGCATCTAATTAGTGTCCGGTGAATAATTCGTTTTTTTGCGTAGCTAAAGCTATGCTACTACACGGGATGGATATCCAAAGCTAATGTAGTAGCGGATCTTTAGATCCGCCCCAAAAGGGAATATCGGTATTGATTGTGGTTTTGGCAATTTTTCACCGGTAACTAATTAGATGCTATGGTATGCATAAGTACGGGGCTGATGCACTCCAGTCGTTATGGGTAATAGGAAAAGTAGAGGAGTGAGATTGAACTGGGATAAGCTTGTCAGCTATTTGGCTATCCGTTCATTGATAGAAGAAACTCAGAGTTATTTTTTGTTCTCTCCATACGCTTTAATAGAAGCTCTATTGCCTCAATCTGATTCATCTCAAGAAGAATCTTCTTCAATATGAATACCCTCTGGAGCTCCTTCGCATCCATAAGTAATTCTACCTTTCTGGTTCCTGACTTATGCAGGTGAATAGCAGGAAAAATACCCCTGTCCGAGAGGTCCCTGTCAAGAACAAGTTCCATATTGCCTGTCCCCTTGAACTCTTCAAAGATTACATCGTCCATCCTTGAACCTGTCTCAATCAATGCGGTGGCTATTATTGTAAGTGAGCCTCCCTCCTCTATGTTTCTGGCTGCACCAAAGAACCTCTTGGGTTTCTGAAGAGCAGCGGCATCTACACCACCTGTAAGTGTCCTGCCACTGTGTGGCAAGACAGTATTATATGCCCTTGCAAGCCTTGTTATTGAGTCCAAAAGTATGACAACATCCCTCTTCTGTTCAACCAATCTCTTTGACTTTTCTGACACCATAGAGGCAACCTGTATATGTCTGTCTGGTGGTTCGTCAAATGTAGATGATACAACCTCTGCGGTCACATTTCGTTTCATATCAGTAACCTCCTCAGGTCTCTCATCTATCAGAAGAATTATAAGAACAATATCAGGATGGTTCTCTGTTATCGCATTTGCTACTTTCTGTAGAAGTATCGTCTTGCCCGCCCTTGGTGGAGACACTATAAGTCCCCTCTGTCCCTTACCAACTGGAGTAAACAGATTTACTATACGCATAGACATATCACTATCTTTCTTCTCAAGTTCTATCCGTGATGTGGGATAGAAAGGGGTAAGGTCGTCAAACAGGACACGTTTCTTGTTCTCCTCAGGGTCTATGAAATTGACTGCCTTTACCTTCAGGAGGGCAAAAAACTTTTCACTTTCCTTGGGTGGCCTTATCTCTCCCATAACAGTATCCCCTGTCTTGAGGGTAAATTTCTTGATCTGGGATGGGGATACATATATATCATCTGGTCCAGAAAAATATGAGGAATCCGGAGAGCGCAAGAACCCAAACCCATCTGAAAGCACTTGCAGGACACCGCTGCCAAGTATAAGCCCATTTTTCTTTGTACCTACCTCAAGTATCTTGAATATCAATTGCTGCCTTCGCATATCAGAGATACCAGATATACCAAGTTCCTGAGCGATATCACAAAGTGCAGACATATCCTTCTTCTGTAGGTCTCCTATATTCATACACCTCCCTTATATCAGTTAGTCAAGCACAATGGCTCAATGCAAATTGAAAAATACTCTTTTTTTAGGACGCAGACTGTAGGGACAACCCTTGTGGTTGTCCGACCTGCGGACAGGGGCAAGCCCTGCCCTTACATATCCTGCTTATCTGCGTTCATCCCGCGTTTAGAAATAAGTTTCTTACGGGGCTCATCTGTGTCCTAATAAGAAGCAGATTATCAAGATCCGTTAATCAGAATAATATATGATTTTAATATTTGGAATACTTCTTGTTGGTATGGGTAAGTTTCATTTAAGTTACTTATGAAATTATACTTTAAACCACAGAGTTCACAGAGGAGAAACATTCTTTATTTATATTTTATTTCGTTCTCTGTGTCCTCTGTGGTTAACTTTTTTCTTGATTTGGATTTTACATATACCATCAACAAATTTTAGACTTCCACGATGATTAATCCGGTTGGCTATTGCAAATCATCATTTATGAGCAGCCGCCATAAATTCTTCAACCTTACCTCTATCTTTAGTTGAAAAACTGACTAATATCAAGGAAAGGACAGCAGCCGGAATACTATAAAGGGCTGGATTTATAAGCACAGGCAGTCCGAGAATGCTTGAAACTCCAAAAAATCTTCCAAATGTGAATAGTAATGAAGATATTAGCCCAATCGACATTGCCGCTATAACTCCCTGTTTGGTAAGCCTGTCCCACCAGATAGAGAAGACAAGCACAGGGGCAAAAGTACTTGCCGCTATACCAAAGCACATACCAACGAGTATCCCAACATTTTCATCTACAAGCCAAACAGAAAGGCCAATTGCTGCAGCAGCCAATACACCGGCGCCTATCTTGGCAAAAATTAGTTGCTCTTTCTCAGTGCTTTTCGGCCTGATGAACCCTCCATAGAAGTCGTGGGCAAGGCTGGTAGTTGCGGAAATCAAAAGCCCTGTTGAGGTGCTGAGCATTGCCGCCAATGCCCCAGCAGCAACAAGACCAAGAGCTATCTCTCCACCAAGCATTTTACCTAACATAGGAACTGCCATATTAGTTGCCACCCCTCGGTAACCTTCAGATAAAAGTTGTACCAGGGTAGGATAGAGGAGATACATTGCCGCCAGACCAACAAATACCGTAACGGCAAAAAATATTGCCAGGGTTACAATGGTAAGTTCTACACTTTTCTCAGCAGCTTTTGCATCGCGCACAGTATAGAACCTTATCAATATATGTGGTAACCCCAATAGGCCAAAAAAGAGTCCTAACACAAGAGAGAGCTGATTCCAGATATCTTTCAAGCCAACTCCAGGCGTCAATGCTGAGGGCGCATTCGGCATTAATTCCCTTGTAGATGCAATAGCAGCAGCAGAGTTTTCTGCTTCTCTCGATATATTGACTGCATCTGTTATCTCTGCGCTCACTACCGGAGGAACCATCTCACTGCCAGCGGCTATAATTCCCAAAGGATTCCAGCCAAAGTGGGCAATGGACACAACTATTAAAAGCACCAACATAGCCCCCCAGAGCATAATTCCCTGGATAGCTTGATTATAAGTTGTCCCTCTCATCCCACCAATGATAACAAATGTTGCCATAAGTATACCGGTTATTATAACGGTGGTCAGATAATCCCAACCAAGCAATAATTCAAATAAATGCCCGGCGCCAACTATCTGAGGAACAAGATAGAGCGTGCAAAGAATAATGGTGATCAACATAGCAAGTGTTTTTATCCTCCTTACATTGCCAAAGCGAGCTACCAAAACATCTCCCATAGTAAATTTCCCAGCCCCTTTAAGAGGGCCTGCCGCTATAAGTAAGACCACTATCCACGAACCAAAAAATCCAATACCTATCCACCATCCATCAATACCCATAAGGGATATTGCCCCGGCTATTCCAAGAAAACTGGCGGCACTGCAAAAATCACCTAACATAGCCAGCCCATTTAGCTTCCATGAGATTTGTCCGCCCGCTACATAAAATTCAGTTCTGGTCTTTGTCCACCTCCTACTATAGAAACTGATACCCGCTGTAATCAGCACACTTACTACAACTATAAAAAAGGCAATTGGATTTTCCATCAGTTTTCACCTCCTTTCACCAGACAAATTCTGGCAAGTATCAACCCGACTAAAATGGTTACGAATCCCGCCCATATCGCCAGAGGTATCCCCAGTATCATTATACCAGCGATTTCTTTAAGTCCCGCGGTAGTTAATATAGCAGAACCAAAGTAAAACACCGTAAACACACTCATAAGCCTAAACGCGAATACAAAATTCCGCCGCCGCACATTACCCTTTCTGTTTTTCATAATACCCTCCTCTAAAAATAGATGTCTCTTTTCCCATTCTCAATTTCCCCTGCTATCCAAAAATGTCGTTTCTATTCTATATCTATTTTTCAATCTCTGTTAAAAGTTGTTCAGGAGTAATTGGTTTTTCTAAAACCACTTTTACTGGTAGCCATGTCTCGTTCGGCTCAAATCCAAAAGGCAGATTCATCTTTTCTCTTATGCCCGTTACTACTATAACCGGTATAGACTTTAACCTCTCATCTTTAGATAACTCCCGACTTATATCAAAACCCTCGCTCCTGGTAGTCATCATCACATCTAACAAAACCAGATGGGGCTTGAAAGTCTTTGCCTTTTCCAGCCCCTCTTTACCATTAGGAGCAGAATCAATCTCATATCCCCTTGACTCAAGCAGAGTGGCCGTAGAGGCAACAAACTCCGTATCATCATCTATTATGAGAATCTTCTCTCCTTGTATAATAATACCTCCTTTTTTTGACTGTTTAACAGGATTTTTATCTAATCGTAGTCTCAAAGGTTACATTATATCATATAAAAGAACATTTGTCAAGCCTTTTTTTTAAAAAAATTATGTAATAGAATGTTCTATGTGACACTACTTTTTTGGGTCAAAGGTTTAATGGCTCGCTCCAGATTTCCAAAAAGAAAAGCAATGGCAAGCCCGTAGTTAGTTATTGGAACTCCTTGAATTTTAGCCTGGTAAAATCTGTTTAAGACATCCTGGCGATTAAAGACACAACAACCACACTGGATAATGAGATTATACTGTCTTAAATTTTCAGGAAAATCATGTCCACCAACCACTTCAAAAGATATTTGCCGGGCAATTTTTTGGTTAATCCAACGCGGTATCTTCACTCTGCCAATATCATCGCCTATCGGATGATGGGTGCAGGACTCAGCAATCAAAACCTTATCTCCTGAATTTAACCCCTCAATCGCCTCTGCGCCTTTAACTAATTCTAATAAATCACCCTTACAGCGGGCAAAAAGAATAGAAAAACTGGTTAGCGGAATATCATCAGGCAGAGCGCCAAAAACTTCTTCAAATGCTTGAGAATCAGTAACCACAATAGCCGGATTTTTCCTTAAATTATTGATTGCCGAGGGTAATTCTTTCTCGTTCACTATTAAAGCCGAAGCTCTTTTGTCTAAAACTTCCCTTAATGTCTGAACCTGGGGCAAAATAATCCGCCCCCTGGGTGCTTCTTTATCAATAGGAATAACGAGAATAGCTACTTCTCCCGCCTTAACCAGGTCAGCAATAATCGGGGGAGGATTTAACCAGTCATCCGGGATAATCTCAATAAGCTTGCTTTTTATTTTAGCAGTAACTTCCCACCCATTAGATAAAGCACAAACTGCACAATAAGGAATTGTTTCTTTGTCTAATCTTTCTTTTACCTTCTTATCAGCAGTAAAAAGGTCTATCTTATTAAAGATAACAAGCAGAGGGATTTTTCTTTTCTTTATCTCATGGAGAATCTTTTCTTCATACTCTTCCCAGACATTAGCTTCTGTAAGCAGAATAACAATATCGGCGCATCAAAAATTTGATATGTTTTCCTAACTCTTAACTCACCTAAAGCCCCGAGGTCATCTATTCCAGCAGTATCAATGAATAAGATCGGGCCGATGGGCAATAACTCCATAGCTTTCTCCACAGGGTCGGTAGTCGTCCCGGCAACCTCAGAGACAATAGAGACATTCTGCTGCGTAAGAGCATTAAGGATGGAAGATTTACCCACATTTCTTCTGCCAAAGACTGCTATGTGGAGTCGCAACCCCTTAGGTGTCTTTTGCATTAATGATGTTTTTAAAACCACAAAGGCACGAAGGCACGAAGAA
>CAYRBN010000069.1:0-8161 GCA_964422625.1 uncultured bacterium
CCCTGCCCCTACAAGCCTATATCATTCAGGTGTCAGGGTTAACAAGGATAAAGGATAAAGGAAAAAGGATAAAATGACCTGATGACCAAATAACTGATAACTGCTTACGCCCTACGCCTTACGCTCTACGCCTTACGCCCCATCTTCCTATCTCCCCATCTCCCTGTCTCCCTGTCCCCCTGTCCCCTTGTCCCCCTGTCTCCCACTCTCCCCTCTCCTATATGCCTTTTCCACAAGATAGGAGACCAGTGCCTCAAATGGGATTCCATACACAGTTGCTGCATCAGGATAGAGACTGGTAGGTGTCATCCCCGGTAGCGTGTTCAGCTCTAATATGACAATCTCTCCAGTCTCTCTGACAAGGAAATCACTTCTTGAAAGGTCCCTACAACATAGTGCCCTGTGAGCCCTTATGGCATATTCCTGCACCTGTCTATAGATAGACTCTTCAAGTGGTGCGGGGATGGTATGCTCTGAGAGCCCCTTTGTGTAGCGATGTTTGTAGTCATACCAACTTCCCTCTGGTGTTCTCACCTCAACAACAGGAAGCGGTTCTATTCCTTCTCTTTCTAGTATGCCAACCGTAATCTCCCTCCCCTCTATTCTCTTTTCTACAAGAACCCTCTCTCCATAGTCAAACGCTTTCTTTAATCCACTCATAATCTCTTCTTCGTTTTTGCAGAAATAGACTCCAAGGGCTGAGCCCTGAGACGGGGGCTTTATAACAACATCAGAGCCAAGTTCTTCTATTATATTCCCTGCATCCATACAATCGCCCTTTCCAAACACGAGATGGGGAGCGAGAGGCAATCTGTATTGTGCGAATATGGATTTTGCAACGACCTTGTCCATTGCAGCCGCACTTGCAAGCACACCACTGCCAACATAAGGTATGCCAAGTATATCAAGGAGTCCCTGGAATGTTCCATCCTCTCCAGGGGAGCCATGGAGAAGGGGGAAGACAACATCTATCCCCCCCAATTTTCTGCTGATGTCGGTGGTTAGCTCTAAAAGAGTTACATTTCTATAGCTCTTCTCAAGTGCAGACTTGACACACCTCCCAGACACCCTTGACACCTCATTTTCTCTTGATGTTCCACCACAGACAACTGATATGGATATATCTCCCCTCATCCGTCCTCCTAAAATAGACCATGCTGTATTATATCACAGAAACTGAAAAAGTCAAGAAAAATTTTTTCCCCCTTGACAAGCAGGGATTTTTATGATATACTGTTATACGCTATTGCTCAATGCAAAATGAAAAATAAGAGTGGAGCAAGAGGCTCCACCTGTTAGTATCGGCATCAGGAACCTCAGCCCACATAAATTTGCACTTTACAATGGATAGAGGCGACTATGATTGGTATAACCACAGGAGATCCTACAGGTATCGGTCCCGAAGTTGTGTTGAAGGCGCTTACAAGGTTTGAGCAGGATAATGTCGTGCTTATCGGACCATTATCTGTCATTGAAGAAGAGAAAAGGAAGGCTGGAATATCCGATATACCAGAAGTGGTAGATATTGGAAATGGACTGAAGATACTACCTAAAAGACCCTCAAAGGAAGGCGGAGAGATTGCTTACAGGACACTTATTAGGGCAATAGATCTCCTAAAAAGTGGGAAAATTACCTCACTTGTAACCGCGCCTGTAAGTAAAAAGGCGATAAACTTAGCAGGATATAGTTTTCAAGGACATACAGAGCTGCTTGCAACTGCATTTAGTGTCCAAAAATATGCTATGTTCTTCCACAGTGAGAAGATGAATATAGCCCTTGTAACGAGACATATCCCATTATTTAGAGTGGCAAAAGAGTTATCAATCCAGAGAATATATGATACAGTTAAATTGACTCATCGGTTTCTCTCAAGTCACCAGAAGGTATTAAAAGTACGGAAAAGTCCCATCATAGGTGTCCTGGGACTGAATCCACATGCAGGAGAGGGGGGCGATATAGGGGATGAGGAAGAAAGGATTATACTACCTGCAATCAACAGGGCAAAAAGAGAAGGGATGGATGTGAAGGGGCCACTTGTTCCAGATACAGCCTACAGAGAGAGTTTTGATGCTTATGTTGCAATGTATCATGACCAGGGACTCATTCCCCTGAAACTCCTTAAATTTGAAACTGCTGTGAATATAACTCTTGGGCTTCCGTTTATCCGCACCTCACCATCACATGGAACTGCATACAATATTGCAGGTAAGGAGATTGCAGACCAGAGGGGTATGGAAGAGGCGATAAACCTGGCAATAAAGTTGTCCTCCTCATTTTATTAGCACACAGATTTTCACAGATAAAACTGATGGACACAAATATAACTTATTATAAAGATTTTTTTTTATCTGTGTCTATCTATTCAATCTGTGTCCATCTGTGTGCTTTCCCTCATTTTTTTCCTTGACAAGGTGTTTTTTTTATGGTATACTCATCTTTTTATCTATAACATAAGGTTTCTATAACCAAGGAGGAGAATATGACAGTGGGGGATGAGATAAAGGCAATAATAATGGAAAAGCTTGGAGTGGAAGAAAAGGTAATTACAGATGAAGCCAATTTTACAGATGACCTGGGGGCAGATTCGCTGGACACGGTTGAACTGATTATGGCGATGGAAGAGAAGTTTGAGATAGAAATACCAAATGAAGATGCAGAAAAGATTACAACGGTTGGAAAAGCAATAGAGTACATAGAAGATAAGAGAGGAGAGAAGTAGTGAGTAGTGAGTAGCGAGTAGCGAGTAGTGAGTAGCCAACCGTGTCCGGGTAAAGAGGTTAGGGAGGGAGATGAAGAGGGTAGTAATAACAGGTTTGGGAGTAGTAACACCTGTAGGGCTTTCAAAAGAGGTGTTCTGGAGTTCGCTCTTAGAGGGTAGGAGTGGGGTTTCAAGTATTACAAGATTTGACACATCTGGATTTTCGGTCAGGATTGCAGCAGAGTTGAAAGATTTCTTTCCTGAAAAGTTGCTCTCGCCAAAGAGAGCACGGAGATTGGATAGGTATGCACAGTTTGCAATATGTGCATCAATAGAGGCGGTAAAGGATTCTGGGCTAAACCTTTCCAGAGAGAACAGAGAGAGGATAGGAGTTATTACAGGTTCTGGCGTAGGTGGTATAGAGACTCTGGAGAAACAGCACGAAAAACTGCTGAACAGTTCTCCAGGATTTGTCAGCCCGTTCTTTATCCCGATGATGATAACAAACTCTGCCTCTGCTGAGATTTCAATAGAATTTGGACTGAATGGCCCAAGCTTCTGTGTAGCATCTGCCTGTGCCTCATCAGGGCATGCAATAGGAGAGGCATACAGGATGATAAAGGAGGGTCTGGTTGATGTTATGATAACAGGAGGCACAGATGCGGCGGTAACCCCGTTGGCAATTGCCGGGTTTGCTAATATGAAGGCAATATCCCAGAGAAATGATGAACCAGAAAAGGCATCAAGGCCATTTGATAGAGATAGAGACGGGTTTGTATTGGGAGAGGGTGCTGGGATTCTCGTCTTAGAGGAATTGGATCACGCAATAGGGAGGGGAAGGAAACCATACTGTGAGATTGTTGGAACTGGTATAAGCTCTGACGCCTATCATATAACTGCTCCCGACCCCAATGCAAAAGAGGCAACGAGAGCGATGAAGCTCGCACTTAAAGAAGCAAGACTTGAAACAGTTGATTACATAAATGCACACGGCACCTCTACCCTACTTAATGATAAGATAGAAACAACCACAGTAAAGCTTGCCCTTGGAGAGGAACATTCCCGGAGGGTTGCTATATCCTCTACTAAATCAATGGTAGGCCATCTATTGGGCGCAGCAGGAGCCTGTGAACTGATTGTCTGTGTATTGTCAATGAGGGATGGGGTGGCTCACCATACACTCAATCTTGAAAATGCTGACCCTGAATGTGACCTTGACTATATACCAGATACCCCAAGAGAGATGGAGATAAAGACTTCTCTCTCCAACTCCTTCGGTTTTGGTGGCCATAATAGCTGTATCGTATTACAGAGATTTTAGATTTCTCTTTTCAAACCTGGATTCGCCACCAAGACACAAAGACACCAAGTTTTTGTTTTTTTTTATTTTTATTTTTTGTGTTCTTCGTGACTTCGTGCCTTTGTGGTTTTGGCGGATGCATAATTTGAATTAATGATAAAAATAGCTATAGATGCAATGGGTGGAGAGAATACACCCGAGGCTGTATTGGATGCGGTGTCCGAGCTTGTGGGCACAATGGAGGATACCTGTTTCATACTGGTTGGCAGAAAGGATATATTAAAACCAGTAGCAGGTGTAGAGGTCGTTGATGCCCCGGAGGTGATTAGGGCAAACGAATCTCCATCCTCTGCCTTCAGATCCAAAAAGAACTCTTCTATTGCTATTGGAATAGATTTGCAAAGAAAGGGAGAGGTGGATGCATTTGTCAGTGCAGGCAATACTGGTGCCTTTGTTACTTTCTGTACCCTTGGACTTGGGAGGCTGAAGAATGTGAAGAGGACTGGGCTTGCAACATTTTTCCCTACAAAGAATGGAAAATGCCTTGTCATTGATGTAGGAGCAAATACGGACTGTAAACCAGAACATCTTCTCCAGTATGGGATTATGGGGAGTATCTATGCTGAGAAGGTTATGAATATCTCCTCTCCAAGGATAGGCATACTCTCTATAGGTGAGGAGGAGATAAAGGGTAATAGTGTAATGAAGAAAGCAAGGGGGCTTCTTGCGTCTGCCGATATCAATTTTGTGGGGAATATAGAAGGGCATACGGTCTTGAGAGATGTGTGTGATGTCCTTGTATGCGATGGCTTTGTCGGAAACTCTCTCCTAAAATTTGGTGAAGGTATGATAGAGTTTTTTGTGGAACTATTGAAAGAGGGGATGAGAAATTCATTGAGAACAAAATTAGGAGGGCTACTTGTCAGTAACATCCTGCATACAATAGCGAAAAAAACAGGCTATTCCGAGATTGGAGGGGCGATAATTTTAGGAGTCAGAGGTACAGATATTGTATGCCATGGGAGGTCCGATAAAGAGGCAATAAAGAATGCGATTCGTCTTGCGAGAGAGTGCTCGCTCTGTAACATAACCGGAATTATTGAAAGGGAGATGGGGGAAAGGGAAAAGGATGGAGGCGTAAGGCGTAATCGGGGATCAAAAAAATGAGTGTGTCAGAAAATCAGAATATCAGTGGGAAGAGTATCAGTAGAGGACGCAAATAGACAGGATATGTAGGGGTAGGGCTTGTCCCTGCCCGACAGACATGAATATAGTCCAAAATGTAGGGACAGGGTTTATCCCTGTCCGATAGGCAGACAACTCGTAGAGTCTGTACCCACAAGGGTTGTCCCTACAATCTGCGAAAATTCCTGCCCAGCACCTATACATAGGTGCTGGGTGGACGTCCTAAAAACAAATCATTTCTATGAAGTTGCTTACCCCCCAACAGATGAGGGATATAGATAAGGGTGCTATTCAGGGGTTAGGGATCCCTGGTATGGTGCTTATGGAGAATGCAGGGAGGGGGTGTCTATATGAAATAGAGAGTAGATACGGTCCAATCTCTAAAAAGGGAATAGTCATCATAAGTGGAAAGGGGAACAATGGTGGGGATGGTTTTGTAATAGCAAGACATTCTGCAAACAGGGGAGGCAGAGTCTCCACCTTTCTTGTGGGTAAAAGAGGGGATGTATCAGGGGATGCGAGGATAAACCTTGATATACTCTCCAGGATGGGCATCACACTGATAGAGATAAGAGACGAAAATGGGGTTTCCAGTTTGAGGGAAGCCCTTTCTCGTTGTGAGATAGTTGTTGATGCAATATTTGGAACAGGGTTCACCGGGGAGATTCAGGGGCTAACAAAGAATGTAATAGAGGCTATAAATTCTGTAAATGTTCCTGTCGTCTCCATAGATATCCCTTCTGGTCTTTCAGGCGAGGATGGTAGAGTGAGCAATATCTGCGTCCGAGCCTCTCTTACCTGCACTCTGGGTCTTCCCAAAAGGGGGCTATATCTTTATCCTGGTAGGCTCTTTGCTGGTGAGATAGAGGTAATAGACATTGGTCTTCCTCCATCTCTTTCTGATAATGTTCCTGTCGAACTGACAGAGCCATCTCTTTTAAGAAGATTCCTACCAGAGAGACCTCCAGATGGGCATAAGGGGACATTTGGAAAAGTCCTTGTTCTTGGAGGCTCCCCTGGTATGACAGGTGCAGTTGTTCTTTCGTCCCTATCAGCACTGAAGAGTGGTGCAGGGCTGGTCTATCTTGGTATCCCTTCAAGTCTCAATGCTATTCTCGAAGAGAAGGCAACAGAAGTGGTTACAATCCCTCTACCAGAGACCTCATCTCGGACAATAAGCACCTCTGCAATAGATGTTCTTGAAAGATATCCTGTCCCGGATCTGGTAGTTATAGGACCCGGGATGGGAAACCATCAAGAGACAAGGGAATTTATATTAAGTGTGATAAAGACCCTAAATCTACCCATTATAATAGATGCAGATGGGCTGAACAATCTGAGAGATAGTGATCTTGAAGGAGCACATCCCCCACTCATATTGACCCCACACCCCGGGGAGCTCTCAAGGCTTACAGGGGAGAGTTTGGAATATATAAATCAGAACAGGATAGATAGTGCGATCTCTCTTGCAAAGAGATGGAATTGCACCCTTGTATTAAAGGGGGCGCCGACCGTTATTGCAGGAGAGGCTAAATGTTACCTCAATACCAGTGGATGCTCGGCACTTGCAACAGCGGGCTCAGGGGATGTATTGACAGGGATAATTGCTGGTCTCTGTGCCCAGGGAGCCGAACTTCTTTCTGCATCGGTTCTTGGGGTTTATCTCCATGGACTTTCCGGGGATATTGCAACAAGAGAGAAGACTGAATATGGGGTGATAGCAGGGGATGTGATGGAGAACATCCCGTCTGCACTGTGTCAGGTGTTAGGTGTTAGGTGTTAGGTGAAAGGGTCAAAAAGTCAAAAGGTCAAAAGGTCTAAATAAGTAGTGAGTGGTGAGTAAGAAAGTAGAGAGTAAGGAGTAGGAAGTAATCAGTAATCAGTAATCAGTAATCAGTTTCCTAACACCTGACACCTGACACCTATCGCCTGGTTTGCCCTAATAACAAATAACCAATAACTAATAACTGTCTTTGATGTTGGTCGTTACCGATAACCGATAACCGTCTTTGAGCAGGTGTTAGGGAAACAGGTGAGGCATCCTGCCTCACTCTCTTTTTAGGACGCAGATTTTCGCAGATTATCAAGATTCTTTGAGTGGAGCAAGATGCTCCACCTGTTGACATTGGACATCGGACTTTAATTTTGCACTTTGCAATTTTCATTTTTCAATGGAGCTCTGCGACGATTTACCCCTTCAATCCCTTAAAAATCCCCATCAAGAAATAAGAAATTCTGTCTCTTACAGGTCTCTTATAAGTCCCTGTTATATTAAATAAAAAAACTTGACAAATTAGTTTTTTTATAGTATTATAATATATAGGGTTAGGAAAGCCCTATTTTAGGTTTTCCTCACGCAATGGAATGTAAGGGGGTAGGAGCAGTGGCACAATGCAAAAGGAGAAGGGGAGAAGATTATCAAGATTCTTTTTGGACTTTGGACATTACTGAATCAGGTAGTTAGTTGGTTAGTTTGTTAGGTGGTCTTTACTGCTTACTTCTTACTTCTTTATGGAGGGTTATATGGAAACTTTGAATAAGATATTACCAGGACTCTACCAGACCATCATCAGTGTAGTAGATACCCGAGTGAGCGAGATTAAGGTCACAAGAGAGGACTTTAATGACCTAAAAAATATTGTCCGAGAGCTTGCAGAGGCACAGAAGAGAACAGAGCTAAGGGTAGAGAATCTTGCTGAGGCACAAGAACGAACAGAGCTAAGGGTAGAGGATCTTGCTAAGGCACAAGAGCGAACAGAGCTAAGGCTGACAAGGCTTGAGGCTGTGGTGGAGGAGCTTGCTGAGGCCCAAAAGCGAACAGAGGCAGGGTTAGTAAGACTTGAGGCCGTAGTTAAGACTCTTGTCTATACACAGAAAGGGATACAGAAGGAGCTTGGTGGGCTTTCTCATACTGTGGGATATACCCTTGAAGACAGAGGTATCAGGTATTTGGTGCCTCTCTTAAAAGATGACCTTA
>CAYRBN010000070.1:0-6308 GCA_964422625.1 uncultured bacterium
GGGTATATATGTCTAACACTCTGGAGGGCTCTACTGTTTCTATTTTTTTTGCAAGTCCATCAAAAAACTCTCTCTCTAACTCACCCTTACCACCTTTTCCGTCCATAACCCACCTTCTGCTGACAATATCATCTTCCAATATTCAAATATGCAAATGTTTGAATATATGAACATTCAAATTATTGAAGGCATATTTACCTAAACACACATTTCGGCATATTCTATCAGGTCTTTAACCTTTTCATTCTTTATTCTATAGACAACATTTCTATCTGTGGTTCTAAACCGGACGATATTTGAGTTTTTAAGAATAATAAGATGCTGGGAGATATTGTTTGGGCTTCTCCCGAGTTTATCGCCAAGTTGGGAGGGAGTAAGTGATTCTTTTAAGAGTTGTTTCACTATCCTATACCTCGTTGGATTTCCCAGGATCTTCATCATTCTTGACGCCTGGAACTCTTTCTCCAACATAATCCCTCCTGTCTGTAGCTCTTCGAATATTTGCATATTCAAATATTCGAAGATACCATTGAGTAAGTTGCTTTAAAAACTTATTCCTCACCTCTTCTCTGCAACAACCCACACCACAGGGGCAAATATGCCCATAATGAATTTAATCACCCCTTTCAGTCTGGTAGATGTTGTCCAACAGATATGAACAGTAAGCCCTTTCTGCCTAAAAAAACGCGTTATATCCCATGGACAGGCATAATAGACTACATCATCATCGGGTATAGACCATTGTTGAGCTATCTTTGGCTCTACATAAGTAAAAGAGGGCGACTTTGCCACTCTCTTTCGGATGATTTTCTGCATTCCACTTATCATTTTGGTCAGTCTTGTAATCAGGCCACCGTTTGATGATAAGGTAAAAAGAGGAGAATCCCAGTTTGGAACTGTGATTAAAATCCAGCCACCTGCTTTCACAACTCGTATCATCTCTTTCAGCATCTTCTCTATATCTGTTATGTGCTCAATACCCTGAAATATTCCCACTGTATCAATGCTATTATCTTTTAATGGTATATCTAATGCGTCAGCATTTACTGGGTAGTAGTCACTATTATTTCGTGATTGAAGAAATTTAAGAGAGATATCAGATCCTATGGTGTTAAATCCCTGTAAGCTAAGATATTGAGAGGAGAGTCCTGTTCCACAGGCAAGGTCTAATACCTTACTCCCCAGAGGTGTTGTCTTACGCACAAGATAGAAATAACTATGGTAATATTCTGGAGGTGCCTGGATACTTTGTAGATAAGCATCTGAGGTGTTATAGAATTCTTTCATCCTTTGTCTAATGTTGTATCTGTCTATCTGTCTCATATCCCAGATTTATTATCCTTGTTTCATAACCCATTGAAACATTCTGTAGTAGTCCTCTGCAATCCGAAAATGTGTAAATCTCTTTACCCTTTCTCTTCCCGCTTTTTTGAGTTTTTCTCTTTCCTCGGGGTATTGCATAAATTTTATAAGGTTTTGTTTGAGGTCTTCTCTATCATCTTCTTTAAATACCAACCCGCCACGAAGAGAATTTATTGTGTTCGGTATCTCTCCTGAATCTGAGCCGATCACTGGAACACCAGATGCAACAGACTCTACCAATATTCTCCCAAATTGCTCTCTCCAGTTGGGCATTGTTCTTGATGGAAGTACAAGAATGTCAAGACAATTAAGATAATCGGGAACCTGGCTATGAGACACCGGTGGAATCAGTTTCACTATCTCATTGATAGCTAACTCTCCTACTCTTTTCATTATATGAGATCTCTGAGGACCATCTCCCACCAAAAGAAGAGAGAAAGGGTCTCTAAATTCCCTTTTTACAAGAGAGACTGCCTCTATGAGAGTGTCAATCCCTTTCTCGTTTGCAATTCTGCCTATATAGCCGATGACAATTCCCTTAAGCTCCAGCTTCTCTTTAAGCGGTGAAACATCTCTGGGATAGAAGCTCTCCAGATCTACGCTGTGTTGAATAACAAATATTTCTTTGCTATAGCCCTTTGTTCTCAAAAGATGTTTGACTGTCTCACTTATCGCTACTGCACAGGAAGATTTTCGCCATACATACCTTTCAAATATTGAAAATGGTGGTGGATACTGTTTCAGAATATTCTGTTTTGTAGCAAAAACCTGATAGGCATTTTTAGCCGCAGATGCAAACTGAAGAGCAGAAAGGCTAATGGGCTCTTCGTCAATCATAAGAATGTCAGGTTTGAACTCAGATATCGCAGATAGATAGCCGGGATAAAAGTGAAGATTAATATTCTGGTCAGTTATCCCTGATAGACAGGCACTTAAAGGGTAGACTTTTGCCTCCAGGCCGGATGTTCTCTTAAAATCCATCCAGGAAAGAATATCAGACCTAAACCGCTTTGGGGCAATAAGCCCAAGTTGAATGTCGGGATAGCTTGCCAGTTGAACCAGAAAATTCTGATTCAGATCAATAACACAGGCGTGACTGATAAAAAGAATTCTCATAGCGGCGCACAGAGAACAATTAATTAACTCCAGTTACAACGCTCGTACAATCTTCCCTATCAGGGAGGCAGCGATCAGTTTCTCGCATTCTTCTCCCATTCTCTCCCATTTATATTGTAAAGACTTCTTTCGTGCATTGTTCCCCATTTTTTCTCTTATTTCACTGTTTTTAGAAAGAAACTCTATCTTTTGACGAATTTCCTCTGCATCTCTTAAACTGTTCAATATTATGCCATCTACTCCATTTTCCATAAGTTCAGATGTGCCAGTCTCTTTTGATACAATACAAGGAAGTCCTGTTGCCATTGCCTCCAGGACAGCAATGCTACAGGCTTCATAGAGACTAGGAAGCACAAATATGTCAGCAGCACGATAAATATCTGGAGTGTCTTTTCTAAAACCCATAGGCACTATTTTAGTTTCGAGTCTATATTTTTCTATCAGTTTTCTATAGTATTTCCCTCGTTGGGGGCCAACAAGCAAAAGTTTTATTCTTTCATCCCTAATCTTCTGAAACGCTTGTAAAAGAAACTCTGCTCCTTTTCTTTTAGAGCGAAGATCACCCATAAATAAAACAAGAATAGATTTTTCTGGAAGTCCAAACTGATTTAGGATACGCTCTCTTGATACCGCTCTATCTAAAGGATTAAATTCATCTGTATCAACTCCATTGTATAAAATAGATATTCTCTCTCTATCTATACCAAGATAGTCTATCAATTCTTTTTTAACTTTTCCTGATGCTGCGGTAATTATTCCTGGCTTTCTATAAACCATTTTTTCAAAGAAAGAACTTATAGAAGTGTAGAGGGAATGGTAAATGCTCCTGAGTCCGTTCTCAGTATTCATTAATCTTTTCCATGCAGTATGACAGAATTGACAATTGTTTATGTGATACGGGTGTACAATATTCGCACCAGTTATATGGAGTACATGATAGTTCTTTCTTTTTAGCCTTAAAATAGTAAAAAGCATGAAAATTTGGTCTTTGAGAATATGTAGCAGGTTCGGCACTGGAATGTGGTGGAAATAGACATTATTCATATTCTGCAGGTCTTCTTCAGCTTCTATTGCATAGAGGTGAATTTGATGCCCTTTTTTTGCAAGGTATAGCGCAAGTTCATATTGTATTCTACCTTGCCCTTCATTTCTCATGAATCTATGGGTAACTATGGCAATTTTCATAAAATAACTGAAGGAAAATTTGGACGTTGGTCAATGCTCAACTTTTTTCTTGACTTTCTCATACTTCTGTGGTATAATCCCAGAATATGCGTTTACCACAGATTACACAGATTTTCACAGATTGTATAAGAATCTTCAAAAATATGACTTTTCACCTTTTAGGTGAAGAACATATCTTGATCTGATTGTTGCAAATTCTTTACTGACTTGTCTTGTGATAATCTTGTGTAATCCCTGCCCTGTGAAATAACTTAATCCAAATGTAGGGGTAACCCTTGCGGTTACCCTATTGGGCAGGGGCAAGCCCTGCCCCTACATTTCACAGGGTAAATGGTTTTTTAACGCTTATGTTGGGATAATAACAGCCATTTTATTTATATGATAAGAGTTCTTTTGATATCACAAGTTGCCAGTATTGGCGGGGGAGAAAGGGTCCTTCTTGACCTTGCCAGATATCTTCCAGATTTTGGTATACAGGCTATAGCCCTATGTCTCAATTCAGGACCACTCCTGAACGAATTCAGGAAGCAAGGAACTGATGTATATCTATTTGAAATACCTCGGATTAGACGAGTAGATCGCCTATTTTCTTGCATAACTTTCATCCAGAAGTTGATTCATCTGAAAAATATCAACATTGTCCATTCAAATCATACTGCCCATCTTGTCGGCTTACCTGCTTCCAAATTGCAACAGGTCCCCGAATTATGGCATATTCACGATGTAGCCCATAAGAAAGATATAGTAACAATGATATTAGAAAATATCCTTCCACCTGACCATATACTCTTTACAACACCAGAGGTAGAAAGAGGATGCTATAATTTCAAGAAACGGGCAAAATCCACTGCTATTGTTTACCCCGGTATAGATATTGAAAATATTCAAAGGGCTTCAATCAATGCTTCCCCTGTAAGAGCTAGATATAATCTACCGAAAAAAGGCAGTCTCTGTCTTACCGTGGCACGGATGCAACCACATAAGGGACATAGGTATCTTATAGAGGCCGTAAAGATTATCTGTAAAAAGACCACAGATATCCACTTTGCAATTGCCGGCAAGGCAACAGGAGATGAGGAAGAAAAATACCTGAATCACCTAAAATTGAGTGTTGCCAGGCTACAATTAAACAATAATCTCTCGTTTCTTGGCTTCGTAGAAGAACCAGATTTGAGGGCTCTGATGAAAGAGGCCTCAATTTTGGTCCACCCTGCTCTGACAGAAGGATTTGGATTGGTCATATTAGAATCAATGGCATTAGGAACACCTGTGATCGCGGCCTCAGCAGATGGTCCCCGTAGAATATTAAAGAATGAACAGGGCGGACTGCTTGTGCCACCCGGTAATTCAACGGCTCTATCAGATGCAATATTCCGTCTTCTAAACGATAAGAAGTTGAGGAGCTCATTGAACCCTCAGCAAAGAGCGTCTCAGTTTACCTCATATAGAATGGCAAAAGAGACAGCAGAGTTCTACCTATCTATCATTTGACAAGAGGTCGAAAAGTCAAAAGGTCGAAAAGTCAAAAGGTCAAAAAGTCGAAAGGTCGAAAGGTCGAAAAGGTCTAAAGGATTATAGTGACTTTTCCGACTTTTCAAACTTTTCAGACCTTTCAGACATTTCTGACTTTCAGACTTTTAGACTTTTCAAAAACAGGCCTTTTTCAAGATGCCAACCCTATTTTCGTGCATAGACAATCCCATCAGAGGTTACCCTAATTTTAAGTTTGTATCTTTTGAGTAGATGGCGAACTCTGGTTAGAGTTGGCTTATCCTGTCTCAGATGATAAGCGGATACAACAACTTTTTTGGTTGTTTTAAGAACATTTTCTGCCCCTTGTAGAATCTCTATTTCTGCTCCCTCAGCATCTATCTTTAGGAAGTCAATTTTCTCAATGCCCAGAGACGAAACAATATTATCCAGAGTATCAGCCTCTACCTCTATGTATTCATCAGAGCGATAGATAACTGAATGAGCAACTGATATGTAATGCCGATATAGTTTAAGTCTTTCTTTACAGTTCCATACACAGTTTTCTACAATTTTTACATTGTCAAAACCAGACAGATTAAGTTTCAGTAAAAATAAATTTTCAGGATCCGGTTCAATTGCAATAACTTTACCTTCTTTGCCTATTCTCTGTGCCATAGGAAGAGTAATTTGTCCTATATTAGCACCTACATCCACTACAACTTCACCCTCTTCTATTCCAAAATATCTATAATATCCATGTTTGGACGAATGAATCTCTCTTAAGGTTGCAAGGATGTCCTTAGGGCTATGAAGGAAAAATTTTCCTTCTTTTGTTATGGCAAGCCACAAATGTTTGTAGGGCAAGAGAAGGATACTCTTTCTATTAAAGTTTATGCCCCATAAAAACATCCACACCAGAGCAAACAACCAGTCGGGAGATCTCTTAACAAATATCTTTCCTATTTTCTGAAACATTTTTTAAAACTTTCTCAAACTTATCAACCATTTTCTCCCATGTGAATCTCTTTGCTGTCTCAAGACCATCCTTACCAATTTTTTTCGCCAAATCTTTATCCCGAAGGACACTCAGAATGCCTTTGGCAAGAGCCTCTGGATTTTTGGGTGGGACAAGAATACAGTTATATCTATCTACTGCGTAATCATCAATCCCT
>CAYRBN010000070.1:6408-8134 GCA_964422625.1 uncultured bacterium
TTTTTATCAAAAAACCTGAAGCTTGCTCCAACATACCATCTATAACCAGCTCGGACAAAATGAACAATTGGGTTGGAACCCTTAAAATATATCGGGTCATAGTGCTGGAGGAAATCAATAGCCACACCTTTTTTCAACACTCTTGATGCAATTAGAACCGCACCTGTGTATAGTGAAAATGGAGAAATAATTATGTCCGAATCAGGGATTCGGGGAGGTAGAACAAAGAATGAGCTTATAAGTTCAAAATAAGGGGGCCAGGGAGGACGACGAAGGAGATCCCTGGTCTCTATTATATTTACTCTTTTATTTAGAGGGAAGACAGCACTGTAATGTCCCTTTGGAACGACAAGATTGACTTTATGACCCCTGCTTACAAGTCCGTTCATAAGTTCAACCTCAATCCTGTCACCACCAGAGCCATGAAGGGCAAATACACAGAGAGTGATAGTCATACCTAATCCTTCCGATACGCCTGGTATCCCCATAAAAGCCATACAAAAGGACCAACGGAGTAAAGGCGCAAGTCCACTGTGATGTAAACACTTAATGTTATCACAAAGAGAAGTTTTGAGAAGAAATCACCAGTATCCCTATATCTTGAAAATGAATTTCTGAGCAGAAGGAACATCAGAATTAAAAAAATTACATACCCAAAAAGCCCCGTGGCACTCTGAAGGGATGTTATGAACCCTTCCCCTATCTTGGCTCTTCCTCCAAACCTCAGTGCCCCAATGGAGCCCGCTCCAAGACCATAGCCTATCGGATTTCTGAACATCATTGAAAACGCACCCCGAGTAATCCTTCTATGTATCCAGAAAGTGCTGTGCTCTGCAAGTGGGTCAAATACACCAGATAATGTATGGGTGAGATAGGCAGTGTCTGCCGCAGCAGCAGGTACATAAGGCACATTTATTACAATGGTCAACCCAACATATACAGCGAAGAATAGCAAAAGTATAACAACTATTCGTTTTACTCGTTTTAGCCCCAATAGTGTATATAGGCCTATTCCAAAAAAAAGACCTAATAATGCACCTCTTGTAGCAGACATTGCTAAAGCAAATACTACCAGGCCTATTACTGCAAGAAGAGGGATGTTCTTTCTGTTTTTCATAGCAAGTGCATAAGATATTATCCCCGCGAGCATAATGTATGTTGTGTATTCTTGTGAACTTGCAAATGTGGATACAGGTCTAAGAAAACCTCTTACATTAAGAGAGGCAAAACCCCCAAATTGAGCCCAATATTGTTCAAAACTGGTGTAGCCAAAGAAAGCCTGCCTCAATCCATGTAGGCAAGCGATAATTCCGATAAATACAGTGACATATAAAAGAATCTCTATCTTCTTTTTGTCAATGAATCTACCAAAATAGAACCAGAGTGTTGGAATAATGAAGAAGAGAGCCCCCGCAATACCGACCAATGGTCCCCCCTGATGGGGATTTACCATCCCAATTATATAGACAATTAGAAGCCAGGTCACAAATTTTACAATAGAGTTCTTCTTGTAAGGTCCCATTATTGTATGCCGACAAAAGAGCATCAGATAGAGGAACATAAAAATGGTAAGAACAGGTCCCACCATCAGTATAGGGTCAAAAGCTGTAAATGGATTAAATACATAGATATATCTCCTCACGAATGCCATAAAGGGAAGGAATATAAGAAGTGCAAAAATACCTGTCTGCACTCTGAGACAGAACACCCACAAAATAAAAAGTAA
>CAYRBN010000071.1:0-8061 GCA_964422625.1 uncultured bacterium
CAAAAAGGAATATCGGTATTGATTGTGGTTTTGGCAATTTTTCACCGGTAACTAAGTAGATGTCATTTTTTTCAAATCTGTGCCTATCTATTCAATCTGTGTCCATCTGTGTGCTTCTCCTCATTTTTTCCTTGACTTTTTTCTGGTTTTATGGTATGATTAGAGGGATGGAGATTGAAGCCTTTAGAGATTGGACAGAGATTATTCCCGAATGGGAGCGCCTTCAGAGAGAACACTCGGCTCCTACACCATTTCTCTCCTATCAGTGGCTCTCCACCTGGTGGAAACATTTTGGGAACCCAAAGGAACTTCTAACACTTTTAATAAAAGATAAGGAAGAGAATCTAATTGGGATTGTGCCTCTGTCTATCAAAGAGGGAAAGACTGAATTACTCGGAGACCAGTCTCTCTGTGATTATCAGGATATTCTCTTTCAGAAAGGGAGTGAGAAGCCCTGTTTAAGTCTTCTATTAGACTATCTATCTAAATCGTCCAAACTACCCTTATATATACACTCCCTACCTGGATTCTCTCCTTTGTTCCAATTACAGAGAGAGGAAAACCAGTGCAGAATATCAGAAGCAGGCACCACCCCCATCATCTATCTCCCATCATCTTATGATGAATACTTGCTCTCACTTGGACCTAAACAGAGACATGAGATAAGACGGAAGATAATTAGGATAGAAAAAGAAGGAGAAATAGACTTCTATTCTACAGGTGCCCATCAGAGCTTAGGACAGTTTCTCAAATTGCACAAGAGCTCTAAAGAGAAGGCAGAGTTTATGACCCCAAAGATAGAACAGTTCTTTTATGAGGTTGCAACACTATTCTCTAAACAAGGATGGCTTAAACTATTTTTTCTGACTTTTAATAAGAAAGAGATAGCGTCGCTCTTATGTTTTCAATTAGACAGGACGCTCTATCTTTACAATTCGGGCTATGACCAGGAATATAGGGGACTCTCCCCGGGGATAGTTATCATTGCCTTGACTATCAGATCTGCAATAGAGCAGGGTTTTAAGGAGTTTAATCTATTAAGGGGAAGTGAGAGATATAAGTATGATTTTGGGGCAAGGGATCTGAAAATATACAATGTAACCCTGTACGAACAAATTCCAAATCTCAAGCACCAAATAAGAGACAAATTCCAAATCTCAAGCACCAAATAGCAAACAATATCCAAATTCAAATATCTAAATACCAAACTTGTTTTGAACATTGGAATTTTGGTCATTGAAATTTGTTTGAATTTTGTTATTTGTGATTTGTTATTTGTAATTTGCCCCTCAATTGTGCCTAAAATAGCAATAATATCAGCACATACATCCCCCCTTGCAAGATTGGGGGCAGGGGATGCAGGTGGAATGAATGTCTATATCAGAGAACTGTCAAATGCATTATCCAGAAAAGGGTTTGATATAGATATATTCACAAGATCTCATGCCCCAGACATCCCCAGGGTGGTTCAGCAGAATGGCCTTCGCGTTGTATATCTGAAGGCGGGACCCCAAAGCCTATATCCAAAGAGGTTTTTTCCAAGATATTTTGAAGAGTTCCTTGATCAGATAGTCAAGTTCAGTAGATTGAATAGATACGATCTGATTCACTCTCATCACTGGCTTTCTGGTTGGGTATCAGCAAGACTTAAACAGATCTGGGGTGTCCCTATGGTTCACACCTTCCATACCCTTGGATTACTCAAGTCATCTGATCAATACAGGTTAAAGATAGAGAAAGATACAGTAAGAAAGGCTAATCTGGTTATATCCACAAGTGATGCAGAAAAGAGCCATCTTGTTCAATATTATAAAGCAAAACCTGACAAGATTCATTATATCCCCTGTGGTGTTAATGTTAAGCTCTTCAAGAGGTTAGACCCTAACTCATCCAGGAAGTATCTCGGTCTTTCTAATCAGAGATACATTCTCTTTGTTGGTAGGATAGACCCGATAAAGTCTATTGAGACCCTCCTTTCTGCGATGACTCTATTGGATTCAACGGTTCATCTACTTGTCATTGGTGGAGGAGAGAGAGAAAGCGAGTTTGAGAGATTGAAGAAGAGAGCAGACAGACTTGGGATAACTGACAGGGTAAGCTTTTTAGGCGCCAAACCACAGTCCCTTCTACCTTACTATTACTCATCTGCGGAAGTTTGTATCCTTCCCTCAAGCTATGAATCATTTGGACTTGTTTTGCTTGAGGCGATGGCATGTGGGACCCCGGTTATTGCCTCCAGGGTAGGGGGGATACCAGAGGTGGTAGAGGATGGCAGGACAGGTTTTCTTGTCCCCCCAGGAGATGATGGTGGACTGGCACACAGAATAGATCAGTTACTTGAAGATGAAGAGTTGAGAAATCTCTTCTCTCAACGGGGATCTAAAAGGGCAATAGAATTTAATTGGGATAGTGTAGCAGATAGAGTCGCGATACGCTATCGCTCAATGAAAAATGCAAAGTGTAAATTGAAAAATGCAAAATGAAAGAGATACCTTAACCGCAGAGGTCGCGGAGAGAAAAAAAAGATTAGTCTCTGATTTCTCTGTGTGCTCTGCGGTTAAAAAGAGGGGGTAATTTTGCAATTTGCATTTTAGAATTTTCATTTTGCATTGGAGCGAAGCGACGAGGGCTGGGCTTCGCAAACACGCAAACCGTTATTATGTTATTTCAAGACATCATATCAGGGCTCGGGGAATTCTGGAAAAAAGAGGGGTGCTTTATAGGTGTCTCTTATCCAGGTGATGTTGGCGCGGGTACATTCAACCCTCTCACATTCTTTTCAGTTTTTGGGAAAAAACCTGTTCGCGTGGGATATGTAGAAGCATCAAAGAGACCAAAAGATGGTAGATACGCAGAAAACCCTAATCGTCTCCAGTCGTTTTATCAGTATCAGGTGATACTTAAACCCGCTCCCTCTAATATACAGGAACTCTATCTCTATTCTCTCTCATCGCTCGGTATAGATATAAAATCTCATGATATAAGATTTGTTGAGGATGATTGGGAGCAGGAGACACTGGGTGCCTATGGTCTTGGCTGGGAGGTATGGTTAGATGGAATGGAGATAACACAGTTCACATATTTTCAGAGGATGGCAGGGATCGAACTTGAACCTATTTCTGTTGAGCTCACTTATGGACTGGAAAGGATATGTATGCTACTTCAGGGAAAGGATTCTGTCTATGATATTGCATGGAGCAGAGAGGTGAAGTATGGAGAACTGTTCAAAAAGAGAGAAGAGGAGTTTTCAAGGTTCAATTTTGATGAGGCAGATATAGAGATGTTACGCGACGATTTTAAGAGATATGAGAAAGAGGCAGCAAGACTACTTGGTCTGGGTCTTCTTTTTCCTGCTTATGATTACTGTCTAAAATGTTCACATATATTGAACCTTCTTGATGCAAGGAGGGCACTCTCCCCAGGAGAGAGGAAGAATATGATAACAAGGGTGCGAAAATTGATAGAGAAGGTGGGTAGAGAAGTCAGTTTTTAGGACGCAGATTTTCACAGATAAAACTGATGGACGCAAATATAATCTCAAATAATGCATAAAGCCACAGAATAACACAGAATTTCACTGAAATATCATAGATGTACATAAAAAGCCATCCTTCACCTTTTGGGTGAAAATAGATTTTTCATAGATTTAATCTATTTCTGTGTTTTTCGGTGAAGTTCGGTGGCTAACGCATATTCTGGGATTATGGCTTTGGATTGGAGCACACTCTGAATATGATAAAATTTTGGGCTAACAAACCACTACACCAGAGCAAGAAAAAGTCAACCCTGTGAGGTATCCTGCCTCACTTATGGAGCAAGATGCTCCATCTGTTGTTAGACAAAATCCATCGGCGGAACTGAAGGCGGAACTGAAGTTCCGCTACTACTTTAACCTCTCTACGCCTTACGCCTTACCCTGTACATAAAGGTTTCCAATCTGATCTCAAGAGTTCCCTGTTCAAGTCCGTCAAATGCGATATTTAATACAGGAAGACCGTAGTCCTCTTCTACTCGCTTGAATGCGGCTGCTGCAATATTCCCAGGCATACAGGTAAATGGCATCAGGTTTATGATGCCGTCAATCTCTCCCTCTTTTGCCAACCTGACGCACTCACCAACACCCAATGCAGGCTCACCAAACCATCCAATCAGATATGGTGATGCAGCATTCCATATTTTGGGGATATCCACCTTCTCATTATGTTTTAAAGTTCCACGTAAGTGTTTAGAAAATATCCGCTCAAAATATCTTATCCAAAAATCGGTTCCATAGGTAAGATACTCTGTAATAGGCTTACCCTCTATCTGTGCATCCATTCTTCGTGTTGCAGAGGTGTGTAACCCCCATTCGTAGAACGGTGGGCCGATAACCTCACCTCCATATTCCTCTACCTTCCTTTCAAGAGAATTATTACTGTAATCATGCATTCGGACAAAAGCCTCACCAACTATTGCTATTTTAGGCTTTCTATGATTAGATATTGGTAATTGTGCAAGTCCTGCGGCAGCCTGCCTCATCCTCATCTCTATACCACCGTGCTGGATAGCATGACACACACTGCCCAGGTATCTCTGGTATAACCTATCTGTAGCACCAGGGTGTAGTTCATAAGGCCTCTTTTCCCTGCGCAGCTTCGCCAGGTAGTCTACAGCCATCATACCTTTCAGAGTCCGTATGGCCAGAGCAAGACCAGAGGCAGTTGATATACCATACTCCTTAAAGAAAGAGATAGATTCTGGGGCGCCCGGTGATATAAATGGAATATCCTGATACCCGAGCTGGTCAAGTATCAGCCTTTGCAGTCTGGGGTATTGACCAAATCTGCAGGGCCCGTGTGCGGTTGGCGCAAGGAAGGCAACCTCTTCTGGGTTATTATATTTCAAGGTCTTTATCATATCACCAGTGGTTATGACAGCGGGATAGCACTCCTTACCGGTTGTATATTTTCTTCCAAGTTCAAGGGTCTCCTCATCTGATGATGTAACCTCGGATGGAATGCCAAACCTGTTAAAAGCTGCTCGCACTGCCCAGGCACAGTCACTCATATGCGGAAGATAGACCACTTTTTTTACTTTTTTACTATACCTTGGAGAAATATAGACAGGTTTTTTCTTGCCCAATTTTGGGGCGTTCCTTATAGAATCAAGAAATGCTTCACACCTCGTTATAATCCCCGCAGGTGCAGAATGTTCATCTACCTCTATCTGTAAGAACGGCTTGCCACCCATCTCCTCACGAAAATACTGCAAAATGAACGAATCCGGACCACACGCAAAGTTTGTTATAAATACTGGGTGAAGCCTATCATCATTTCTTGCTCTTCTTGCAGCACTGATGATTTTCCACCCGGAGATCCAGTACATATTTGGCCAATCCTTTAGTACATCAGGATCAGCAGAAATAAAGTCCATCGGGATTACAGTCTTGCCCAATCCCCTTAAGATATGGGGAACTCTTAGAGAAGCTGCCTGATCACAGGTGTTATAGGATCTGCCAATTATGAGAAACCCCTGTTTTAAAGTCTCCATAACCTCTTTTCCACGAAGTTGAGCCTTCTTATAAAAGCTCTCCTGTGCATCTGTTGCAGAGTCTAACGCGGAGATGACAGAACGCTCATCACGCCCAAGAGTGCGACCAAATTCTATCAGTGTCTTAGTCAGATGTCTCTTTGACCTGAAAAAGATAATAGGGTGCAGAATCTCTACCTTTGATTGTATCCCTGCCATAATAATATGTGGTAACTCCTGATTATACGGGCAGATATAACCCCTCTTCATATTAGGAGGGGGTGGGGTATCAATTACGCTTGGCAGAAATAGATAATCAACCTCTTTCTCAAGTAAGTTCATTACATGACCGTGTACAAGCTTTATGGGGAAACAGTATTCTGCGACTGATGCACTTACCCCATCGTGGATTATCCTCTTGTTCGTTTTGTCTGATATGACAACCTGAAAGCCCAGATCCGAGAGAAACCTATACCAGAAAGGAAGAAATTCTAGGAATATTGATGTATATGGAATACCTATACGGGGACCATTAGAGGTCTTTCCACAGGCAGAAAAGAGCATCTTCTCCCTCTCAGCAAAGAGATCTGGTATGTCCTGCTTTACCTTCTCTCTACCCTTCTCATATCGCTCACATCTTGCACCGTAGAAGAGTGTAGACTTTTTATCAATTATCACTTTTTTTACTTCACATCTGTTGGCACAATAAGTACATTCAAATATCTCCTGGGCATATTCTATCTTTGGTATCACGGAAAACCCCTTGAACCTGGTGTGCTCATTCTCGCTTTCAATTGCATAGATTGCTGCGCCGATTGCGCCTGTAACATGATGATTGGGTGGGACAGTGATTTTGACATCTAATAGCCCCTCAAATGCTGCCACCACACCCTTATTAAAGGCAACTGCTCCCTGAAACAGGATATTTTTGCCTACATGTTTTCTGCCAACCACAGAAGAGAGATAGTTTTTTGCAATGGAATATGATAGACCACCTACAAGGTCTTCTATTTTTGCCTCCTTTCTCTGGTAGGCAACAAGATTTGTCTCCATAAATACAGTGCATCTCTCCCCCAGATCACAGGGAGCAGATGCCTTCAAGGCTATCCCCCCAAAGTCCTCTATTTTGATCCCGAGACGCTCTGCCTGCTCTTCAAGAAATGAGCCCGTTCCTGCGGCACATACTTTGTTCATCTCAAAGTCAACGATTGCACCCTGCTCTATTGATATATATTTTGAGTCCTGACCACCAATCTCAAATACCGTATCAACCTCTGGTTCAATATGTGCTGCTGCTGTTGCCTGTGCTGTTATCTCATTGACAACAACATCTGCACCGATAAAATCTCCTATTAAATACCTTCCTGAGCCTGTGGTCGCAGCACCTACAACCCTTATCTTATCACCAATCTTATCGGCCAGCTCCTTTATCCCATTACGAACCGCTTCTATTGGACGACCAGCAGTCATAATATAGACCTTTTCAATCAGCTTTCTATCCCTATCTATAGCAACTACATTGGTGCTTATTGAACCGATATCTACCCCGATAAAGACATCTATCCTGCTATTTATATCTTGAGTCCCTTCCTTATAATTAGGCAAGCTGGATTTTGATATGGAGAGTGGTTTGAGTGACCTCCATTCAGTTTTACGGGTCTCAAGGTAGGAAGATAGCCTATCTATTGCTTGAGATAGATTGATATTCTTTTTGTTTCCCTGCTCCCTCGCTATAATCCCAGCACCTATTGCACCCATCTCTGCACAGTGTTCGGGAACAATCAGTTCATCTTCTTTAAGCCCTAACACATCCCTGAATGCCCTCACCATGCCCAACCCTTTCGCAACACCGCCACAGAACAAGAGAGGGGGAGTAACTTCTCTGCCCTTTGCTATTTCTGATGTGAAGTTTCTTGCAAGGGCAAAACAGAGTCCCGCGACTATTTCATAGTCCGGGGTTGCCTCCTGTTGCAGATGTATCATATCTGTCTTGGCAAACACGGTGCACCTGCCAGCAATTCTTGGAGGGGACTTTGAGAGGAGAGCCAGTTCGCTGAATTTCTCTATTGATAGGCCCAGTCGTGATGCTTGCTGTTCAAGGAACGAGCCTGTGCCAGCTGCGCATAGCTCATTCATAGCATAGTCTTTCTTGACAATGTCAATAAACTTTGAATCCTCGCCCCCGATATCGATTACAGACTTTGCATCTTTGTAATAGAGTTGTGCCGAGGATATATGAGCAGGCAGTTCATTGACAAAACTTGCCCCTATGATCTTTGCAATCATCTTTCCGCCGTTTCCTGTAAGATTTATACAGGTTGCGGAACCTATATCCTTCTTAATGGATTCAAACAGAGTCTTCAGTGTTCTTACAGGATCCCCATGGTGTCTTGTATAAGGAAGCACCTTGAGAGAGCCTTTCTCATCCATCAAGACAATGTTTACACTGGTAGAGCCGATATCAATACCGATGTAGGACATACTATCTCCTCTGTTTTTAGGACGCAGATTTTCGCAGATTGTAGGGGTAACCCTTGATGTAAGGGCAAATCC
>CAYRBN010000072.1:0-7956 GCA_964422625.1 uncultured bacterium
CCCATTTTAGCGTTCCGAGAATGTCCCATTTTAAATGTTCCGTAACAGAAAAAAAAAAGGAAAAGCACACAGATTTTCACAGATAAAACTGATGGACACAAAAATAATTCATTAGAGATTTTTTTGAAATCTGTGTTTATCTATTCAATCTGTGTCCATCTGTGTGCTTTTCCTCTTTTTTTTCTTGACAAAAGAGAAGATTTGTAGTATAATCCCTTATATTTTTCATCCGTCGGTTTTTAAAGGAGGATAATATGATGTGGGTTCCATTTGTTGCATCCGGGCTTGCTCTTTTAGTAGTTACGATTTCTACTATCGGGCTTTTGAAAAAACCACAGGGGAACAAGAAGATGAAGGAGATATCATCCCTGATCCAGCACGGTGCAGAGGCATTCTTAAAAAGGGAATATCTATATGTCTCCCTACTTGTCGTAATAGTCGTTCTCTTTTTTATAGGTATGGGGGTAAGAGGATTTGAGGTAAACTGGCAGACAGGGCTGGCATTTATGATTGGAGTAACTGCATCTGCACTCTCGGGATATTTTGCTATGTCTATAGGCACGAGGGCAAACTCCAGAACAACAGAGGCAGCACGAACAGGATTAAAACAGGCACTATCTGTCTCATTCACAGGGGGGGCAACTACTGGACTTACAGTGGTCGGTATAGGACTTTTGGGACTCTCAATCGTCTATCTTCTTTTTGACGGAAGACCTGTTGCAATAAATGGATATGCAATGGGAGCGTCCCTTCTTGCACTCTTTGCCCGTGCCGGGGGTGGGATATTTACAAAGGGCGCAGATATGGGGGCAGACCTTGTAGGTAAGGTGGAACAGAATGTACCGGAGGATGACCCGAGAAATCCAGCAGTTATTGCAGACAATGTTGGAGATAATGTTGGAGATACCGCAGGACTTGGGGCAGACCTGTTAGAGTCTTATGTTTCATCTATAATTGCTACAATTGCAATAGGAGCAGCACTTGTCTCAATAAGAGGCAGTCTCACTCTCCTCCCATTTTTACTTGCATCATGGGGGATTGTCTCAAGTATTCTCGGTATATTATGGATAAAGAGCGGAGTAGTAAAAGACCCCCAGAACAGACTCAACTCTGGGGTATATATCTCTGCACTCGTTATGGTCATTGGAACCCTTTTTATACTCAGATATTCTAATATAGAATATATAGAAGCAGGAAGAAGCTTTGAAGCAATGGGACTCTTGTGGTCTATAATTGCGGGACTATTAGCAGGGATTATAATAGGACTGGTTTCGGAATTTTACTCATCAGATAAGTATGGCCCAACAAGAAGACTTGCATCTTCGGCTGCAAGGGGCCCTGCAATTGTAGTAGTAAATGGTTTAGCCATAGGCATGCAGAGTACACTTATCCCTGTGGTCATTATCGGGATAAGTATATTGATAGGTTATAGCTTTGGTGGTATGTATGGCATAGCACTTGCTGCATTTGGTATGCTTTCAGTACTCGGGACAACACTTGCGGTTGATTCTTACGGACCTGTAGCAGATAATGCAGGTGGTATAGCAGAGATGGCAGATCTACCTGATGGGGTCAGGAATATCACAGACTCCCTTGATGCAGTCGGCAATACTACTGCTGCAATAGGTAAAGGGTTTGCAATAGGAAGTGCAGCATTTGCAGCCGTAGGACTGTTTGTTGCATATCTTGCTACTATAAACAGGTTTGCAGAAGAACCTATTCAACTCTCTTTGACAGACCCCTGGCTTGTTGTGGGACTGCTTGTCGGTGGTATGATACCCTATCTGTTTGGTTCTCTTCTTGCAGGAGGTGTCAGTAGGGTTGCACAGAAGATTATTGATGAGGTTAGAAGGCAGTTCAGAGAGATAAAAGGACTTATAGGAGGAAAAGAGCCCCCTGATGTAAAGAGATGTGTGGATATAGCTACAAAGGGTGCTATCAAGAATATGCTGTTACCAGGGATAATTGTTATCCTGACTCCAGTGCTTGTTGGCTTGGTCCTTGGTCCTGTAACACTTGCAGGGGTCCTGATGGGTGCACTTGTAACAGGGCTTGTCCTTGCAATTCAATGTGCAAATACAGGAGCGGCTCTTGATAATGCAAAAAAGTATATAGAGAAAGGACATCTTGGAGGGAAGGGCACAGAGGCACATAAATCCGCTGTAATAGGTGATACAGTAGGTGACCCTCTTAAAGATACGATAGGACCGTCAATAAATATCCTTATAAAGCTTATGACCGTTATCGCTCTGGTGCTCGCACCGCTGTTTGTGAGGTAATATTTAGTTACCGGTGAATAATTCGTTTTTTGCGTAGCTAAAGCTACGCTACTACATGGAATGAATATCCAAATCTAATGTAGTAGCGGATCTTTAGATCCGCCCCAAAAAGGAATATAGGTATTGATTGTGGTTTTGGCAATTTTTCACTGGTAACTATTTAAGAGCTCTGATGACGATTTCAGAATACCTTGATAAATTTCTTTCATACCTTAAGACAGAAAAAAACGCGTCTTCACATACCTTAAGGGCATACAGGAATGACCTCTCGGAATTTGAAGACTGGCTCAAGGAGTATCTTAAGATTACAGAGATTGTGGAGATATCAAGGAGAAGTGTCCGAGATTTTCTTGGAAGTCTTGCAAGGTATGGGTATGAAAGGTCATCAATATCAAGAAAGACATCTTCATTGAAATCTTTCTTTAAGTTTCTCCAGAGAGAGGGTATAGTAGAGATAAATCCTGCTCTGGATATAAGGTACCCGGGACCCAGAAGAACCCTACCCTCTTTTCTTTCCAAAGAAGAGATGGAGAGAATGCTTGGGCAAGACCTCTCCTCCAGAGATAGAGCAATCATTGAACTTCTGTATGGGACAGGTATGAGGGCAAGTGAGATCTGCTCCCTCAATGTTCGGGATCTCAATATGTTTGACGAGACAGTGAGAGTAAAAGGAAAAGGTGGGAAAGAGAGAATACTACCACTTACAAGAAAGGCAATGGTTGCTATAAGAGATTATGTTTCTCCTGTAAGGGATAAAGATACCCCACTCTTTTTGAACAGGTTTGGGAAAAGACTTTCTCAAAGGAGTCTTCAGAGAATAGTAGGAAAATATATAAGGATGGTTGCGGATGTTTCACATTCGTCCCCACATACTATAAGACATACATTTGCAACCCATCTTCTTGATAAGGGATGTGATCTGAGGACAATTCAGGAACTATTAGGACACTCATCAATATCTACAACACAGATATATACACATATCACCCCAGAAAGGCTAAAGAAGGTCTACAGACAGGCACATCCCAGGGCATAACTGCACTTATTATCTATTTAACCACAAAATTCTGAAGCCCTGTATCTTCCTTATTTAATTTTCCATTTAACGATAGAACTCACCTGCCTTTTGAAGCGCGGCGGAAAAAGGTCAGGTGCATTGATTTGTTAGATGATTATTTTTTAATGTGTTCGTAGAGAAATTCTGGGGCAAGATCAGCATCGTTATACCAAGCTATTGTATGAAGCACATCAGACACTTTAAATCTTTTAAAATTTTCTTTATCTTTTAAGGGTTCGAAAATAGGTCCCCAAAGTTCTCCTTCAAGATCAACAATGCCACTTTCACCATTGCTGAATTGACACCAAATTTTGTAATCTCCTTTATATTCGGCTTCCTTTACGTAAATCATGACTCACTCCAAAGGGGGTATTTTGTTTAAGCGACAAATCTCAGGCATTTTCTCTCCCTTCTTTTCTTTCTTCACCAATTATACCATATTTCTTAGTTATTTTCATCTAACACTGGAACTCACCCGCCAAAAAGCGTCAGCTTTTTGGTCGGGTGCAGTGACTTGTTCGCTGCCTCTTTTTACCTTTACTGATATGCTACTTCCTCCACCTAAGCCAGCGTGTGGCATTCGCATCCGTTGAGTAATGCTGAAAACCGAGGTTACCCCAGAAAGCGAGACCTCTGTCATTCCCGGCAGGTACGTCAACCTCTACTGTGTCAACGATGTCATCAGAGACAAGACTTTCCAATACGAGCCTCACGGTCTCGGTGCCGTACCCCTTCCGCCACTGGGAACGGTCCCCAATGAAGAGGGTCAGTTGGGCTTTCCGCTCTTTTCCAATCACAGTGATGTCAATGTCGCCAATGTAGCGTCCCCCACCCTCGATGGCATACACAGTCGCGCCTGCCTTGTGTCTCCCTTCTAGCCACTCGACGTTCCTTTGCAACTCGTGTTCAGGGGAGATGAAAGGTTCTTCCTGAACGTCGACCCCCATCAGGCTGGCGAGTTCATCATCCGCAGTCCACTGAGCCCGGCTGGGCAAGTCGGCCTCACGCAACGGTCGCAGCCGCACTTTTTCCCCGATCAGTTCCTCTCGCATCGCACCCTCCATTGTTTTTTTTTATTTGCCAGCGAACAATGATTATATGTATCCTTATAACACCCCTTCCTGGACAGTTTGCAATATAAGATGTTCAGGAAAGCGTGGCATGAGCGACGCCAACCCATTGTTTATAAACGGCTTCCGTGCCGCATTCGTATTGATGAAGTGGTCTTATATGGATCAGCATAATACGCCTTCTCCCACTTTACAGGGAGTCCGCTGGACTGCGAACACCTGACGGGCCATGGGGACCGTGCAAAAAGAACCTTAGGGACAGGGTTTATCCCTGTCCGCAGCCCAGTTTTGCCGTCATAAACTGACTTTTTGCACAGCCTCTTTAGCTACGCAAAATAACGAATTATTCACCGGACACTAATTATACACTATAATGCTGCTTTTGTCAAGAAAAATCTTGCCTTCTGTTACGCAACAGTCAAAATGGGACATTTTGGGAACGCTAAAATGGGACATTCATCATTTACAAGGAATAGATTGCGTTTATATAACTTTTTCCATATTTTATAAGTTTCGTCATTATTACAAAAATAAGGGTGGTTATTGGTTTCAATCACTGTCTATTTCTGCATTTCAGGGCATACCCTCTCCTTTTTTCCTTCATCTCCCACATCAGGAGATGCCTCGTGTCGGTTCATTATAAACAGGGACTGGACGTGATTTTACGGGTAACGGAGTAAGGGTGTATCAGAGTAAAGGAAGCCACTCCCTCACCCTCATTACTCCCACACTTCCCCCACAAGTCCCTGTTATATCAAGCAAAAAATGAGGAGAAAGGGGAGAGAAATCATCTCCTCAGCATATCATAGAGCAGTAATCCACCTACTATAGCAAATATTATGTTCGGTAGCCAGCTCCCGAGTGCAGGGGAGAAAAAACCCGCTCTTCCCAAAGCCCTTCCAAGCTGCGTAATCCCCCAGTAGAGAAAACTTGAGAGCATTGCTATCGCAAATCCAAAAACTAATCCACTCGTTCTGACCTTTGTAGCAAGCGGCACACCGATTAAGATTATTATGAGATTTATAAAGTGATAGGAGATTTTATAATAGAGATCAGAAAGCTCCTCTGTTACATCGTATCCGCTCCTTCGCCTGAACTCTATATACCTCTGCAGTTCTCTGTAATTCATTGTCTCGGGTTTCTTTCTCTCCACAAGAAGCATTTCTATCCCCTCTTTGAGCCAATCTACTCTCAAGGTATCAAAAACCTGTTCATAAATAGATATCTTATCGTCTCTTCCATTCCACCTTCTCAAAACCCCATCGTAGAATACCCAGAGAAACTGTCCATATCTACCTGACCTTGCATCTATCCGTTCTACAAGCCTCATATCATCCGAGAACTTATAAATCGTTATTCCCTTTACCGTACTGGTAGAACCGTCAACATAATCTATCTTATAAAACCTGTTTTCTTCCCCAACAAAATATACATCCCTTGCAATTTCTACTCTTTTTGGGGGCAGCCCTCTAATCTCCTCTCTCTTAAATTGCTCCTTTGCACTGAGGGAGATAGGTATAAGCGTCTCTCCAAGAATAAACATAGAAAGCATTATCACACACCCTACAATGGATAAAGGAAGAACTATACGAAGAGGGCTTATACCTGCTCCTCTTATTGCAACCAGTTCAAAATGTTTTGAGAGACTCCCCACAGATATAAAACAGGCAATAAGTATCGCTATTGGGGACAGGAAGGTTACTGCGGATGGAAGTTCGTACAGGTAATACTCTAACACCTTGAGCATTCCAACATTCCTATCAATAAACATAGATATCTGTTCAAACATCTCCACTACAATATGTATAAAGATGAGTGCAAAAAGGGACAGGAAAAACCCTCTTATAAACTCCCTCAATATGTATCTATCCAGAATGCGCATCGGTTTTTGTTACTTTTATCTTTTCACCAACAAGGTCACAGGCTATATTAAATCTTCCCTTTCGGGTATCCACTACAAATATTCTCTGTCTTCTTCTGGATATACTGTCCTCTCTTACCTCTTCACTCACAATCTTTACTATGTTCACTTTCTCATCATCAATAATAATAGAGACAGGTCTCTCGTTTAAGACCCTTCCTGAATACCACCTTACATTGTAGGTGCTCATACAGATGAATTATAACATATCTTTATCCAAAAGTCAAGAGTTTTAATCCATTCTTGGTCCCGGCATTTTCTCCTTGACTTTCTTTTTTTTCTATGTTATAATATACTTTGCAACTCAAAATCAGACAGACCGAAGAATAAAAAAAAACTTGACTTTTCTTAAAACCTGGTTTATACTATCCACGACTCGCCACCAAGATACAAAGACACCAAGTTCAATGGTTCAAGGTTAGAGATATACAAAGTTTTTGTTTCTTTATTCTTTGTGTTCTTTGTGCCTTTGTGGTTTCATCTGTGGTCAGTTTTTTGACAATACTATCTGAAAATAGGAGAGTAGATGAATGATCTCAAAAAGATAGATAGATTAAAAGAGGCAAGGGAGAGAATCCTGCGTGAACTTCACAAGGTCATTGTAGGACAGGATGATGTGATAGAAGAGATAATAATATCACTGCTCGCAGGAGGACATTCTCTCCTTCTTGGTGTACCCGGGCTTGCAAAGACACTTCTGGTAAACACACTTGCAGAAAGCCTTTCGCTCTCCTTTCAAAGAATACAGTTCACTCCTGACCTTATGCCATCAGATATAACAGGAACAGAGGTATTAGAAGAGGAGAGAGAGACAGGTAAAAGGGAGTTCAGGTTTTTGAAGGGACCTATATTCGCGAACATAATCCTTGCTGACGAAATAAATAGAACACCACCAAAGACCCAGGCCGCTCTTCTGCAAGCAATGCAGGAATACAAAGTTACGGTTGGAGGAGAAACATACTCTCTTGAGCCTCCGTTCTTTGTCCTTGCCACCAGGAACCCAATAGAGCAGGAAGGCACATACCCACTTCCAGAGGCACAGCTTGATAGATTTATGTTTGAGGTTGTAATAGACTATCCAAAACCAGCTGAGGAAGTAAAAATTGTTGAGACAACGACAAGTGCTTATACAACTGAGATAGACCCTGTGATTGGAAGGGATGAAATACTTGAATTGCGAGATCTTGTTAGGCGAGTTCCTGTGTCTGACAGTCTTCTGAAGGATGTAGTAAGGTTTGTAGGCCTCACCAGACCCTCAAACAATAGAGAAACACCTAAATTTATAAAAGAATGGGTAGAATGGGGAGCCTCTCCAAGGGCATCTCAGTACATAGTTCTGGGAGCCAAGGCAAAGGCACTTTTTGAGGGAAGGACAACCCCTTCTATGGATGATGTGCGATTTGTCTTGCGCCCTGTGCTCAGACATAGATTGACACTGAACTTTGCAGCCGAGGCAGACAATATCACTGTTGATGAGGTGATTGATAAGTTGATAAAAGAGGTGGGGATTGAAGGATGAATTATGAAGGATGAAGGATGAAGGATGAAATGACCTAATAACCAATAACTAAATTGCAGGAGGGTATATGCGTTTTATAAGAGAGACACTGGTTGTAATCATTGTAGCTT
>CAYRBN010000073.1:0-7900 GCA_964422625.1 uncultured bacterium
TTGTAACATAAAAAAATCGATTTGTCAAGAAAATTTTTTAACAGTGTTACGCAACGCTCAAAAGCGGACACCCGGGAACACTAAAAGTGGACATCTACCGTTTTGCAAAGAATAGTTTACACTTACAATGAATCTTGAGATTTAGATGACACTGTCACTATACACCATAAACTTCACTCCTTCAATTAAGCAAAGAGTAACTATATTCCCTGGTGTCTTGGTTCCTGCCATTGTCAGGGATATTATACAATACAACTTATACCATCACGGTGTGTTTGTTTTGATCGGTCCGTGTATTAGTCTCTTTTTGGATATTACAGCATTCCTTTTTAAATCCTGAGGTGTATTAACATTATTTATAACCCTATCAAGGGCGTCTATTAACTTTTCTCTATTCTCATACATTCCATACCATCCAAGTGCCTCCGCTGCCATTACCCGTATCTCCGGATTTTCACTTTTGTCATTCATAACATCTGTCAATGCGGATAGAGCCCTTATATGCCTTCGCATTCGCATTGACCTTACCGTTCTTTTCTTTCTTCTGATGTCGTCAGATTTCAAGTGGGATATTATATTTTCATATACCCATTCATCTCTTGAGTGAGAGATAGCGGAGCCTGTCTGATGTAGAACCGTAAAGTCATCTACATTTGAGTTGATAACTGGATGTACATAAAGAAGGGCAGATCTCGCTTTTTCACCACCTATTCTTGCCAAGCTCCTAACTGCATTGAAGATAACCCTCTCAGAGGTTTCATTTAATATGCACTCCTTAATGTAATCTATATAACTCTCTCTTCCTCCTTCTCCCATCCACTTTACCGCAGTCCTTCTTATCAATTCGTAGGGATCATTTAAAAATATTGGGAGAGAGTTGTAAAATAGTTCTGTTCTATCTCTTGCCATAAGTACAATAGATTGCATCCTTACCGTAAAGGAGGGGTCGTTTTCGTAAACCGTATAAAGAAATTCGGTAATATTTTCTCCCAAAAGTCTATGCAGACCCTTCAGCGCCTGAGATCTTATAGCAGGGGAGGGATGCTCAAGGACAAGGTTTTTAAAATACGGGATAAATTTCTCATCGTATTCATATCCATCGTATGGAGGCATAAACTCTATCGTATTTGAAGCCTTAAAGCTAAAGGTCGGATCACCAAAAAGGTGAGATTCAAGATAGGAATGTGTCTGGTGCCATCTTCCAACACTTACCCCATACCTCAACAACCCGATGTCTTGTGTTGGCCAAATATCCTGCAGAACATTCACGGAGTTTGCCCTTACTACAACAACTTCACCATCACTTTTTAGAACTTCTCCTGCAAAAAATGGAATACGGTGAAAAGCACCCGTGAAGCAGGAATTCAGTATGACTAATTCTGTGCCTATCTTATCAAGATGCTCTATGCCAATATCAATAATATTGGCAGTATCAAGCGTGTCCTTAGACCTCTCAACCACGATAAGATCTGTCCCCCCATGCCCATGAAATATGAAGATATCATTTTTTGGTTTGGAAGCTGTCCACAGGGTGAGTTCTGCCAATTCTGGATTGGACTTGTAAAATAAATTGGTAATTACCCCTTCCCTGAGATTATCAAATCCCATCTTCTCTCTCATTGCCAGAAGTTCATGCTCATGAGCGGTGCTACTTCCGCTTACATAACCTCGTGCCAATGCTGTGACAAGTCTATCTATCTCCTCTTCTTTACTTCTTACCTCTCTTAACTTCTCAAAATACCTTTTGTAAGACTCAATATCCTCAAACAATATCCTTGCACTATACATATCCTTTTCTATAAAGGGTGGAGATGTATAGTCAAGGGAAACATAATGTATTCTTAAATCTGTCGTATCTCTAAAAAGATAGTTGAATTTTAGGTCAAGATCGTCATAGAACCTGTCAGATGGGACATAACTTCTTATTCTAGGGAACCTAACCTGGTCCATCTTAAACGCAGATGTAAGATGCTGGGCATCACGAACAAGTACTATAGGAATGTCGCCCACAAATACCAATCCCTCTAACGCCTTATCTCTGTAGAATTCTTTTATTAAATCACGCAAAGCCACCGGGTCATCCCAATCACCCGCTACTATGTAGGTGGGGAGTCCATCTTCTTCCACCATTTTTTTGTATTCCTCTATCTCGGTTTTTATTTCGCCATATAGGTCATAGTCAACAAATATAACAAATGAGCTATTTCCCTCTATTCCTGGAGGTGCAACAAAAGTAGTAGATGAAATCAGCAGAGCTATTATCGTAAATAATACACCCATCTCTCCTCCTTTATAAGTGTTATATAGATTAAAACATGAATCCAAGTTGTAGACTAATCCTATTCCTGACATCACCGATACAATCTACATCAGGCGATAGAGAGGCATTCTTTCTCTCATAACTGCCCTTAAGTATGATATCCCCAACGGGTCCATAATGATATCTCAATAGCAAAGAAATATTATGCATATTGACATCCTGAAGGTAGTAGATGAACTTGGGATAAAATGCCTTGAGGTAGTAATCACTCACTTCAGAGGTTGAAATACCGCCATCAAAGACTCTATACCACGAGAAATCGTATGACATGCCGAGTTCAAAATCGCCAAGTTTTGTGAGATTGCTAATCCCTACACTATTTTTATTTGCCGATACATTATAATTTATGCGATTACGGTGATCCATTCCGCTCATCTCAGTAAGCGAAAGTTTGTATTGTAACCCAATTATATTTTTTCCAAAGTCGTATGTAACCAGAAATCCCCCTTCATGAAAGGCAAAATCGCCGGCAACTATCTCTATATTAAATTCTGGATGGATTGCAGATTGGGTAGAGTTTTGATAACTATAAGTAAGTGAGGTATTGAATCCACTTATATACTTTCGTGCAAGGAGATCTATATTAATAAAATAGTCTTCAAACCTACCCTGGGATCGAGGATTCGTTCCACCGTCAGTTACCTTGAGATTTCTCCTGCCGATTTTTGGCACAAGAAGTATACCCTCGTTTTTTTTATTCATAAGGGCAAGGTCAAGGCCAAATGAGAGTATTCTATCCTTATTTAGCCGTGTCTCCGATTCCTTATACAACACTCTCGGGTTGTCAAAACCTCTGAATTTATACAACCTAGGAACACCCTCTGCAAATTCATATCTTCTCAAGTTTATGTTCTCCTGGTTATCTGTATAAGAGAAAAATATCCCGATCCCTGAATTTTCTCTGTACTGGTATCCAAGACCCATTGATATGTTGATGTCCCTGTACAGCACTTCAGGCTTTGGAAATACAGTCTTAAGCCCATTAGCAACATAGTAAGTTAGAGAAAGGCCTATATTGTAATTATAGAACAAGTTCCTGGAATAGGTTGCATCCAAAGATATGCCCGTGATGTCAAAGCCACCAGTTGAACTATCTGCTAATATGAATGGATTACCAGAATATCTGTCTCTGCCGATGGCCCACATAACATCCTCTTCTATATGCTTGGCAAACTCGAAACTCCCCTTAAATGTATGTGGTGCTTTGAAAGGTTGAAGCCATTCTATGTGGAACAGTGTTTCGTTCTCCTTCTTCGGGTCAAATGGTCTTCTAAAATCTCCCTCAATGGAATTTCTACCTACCCAGACAGATGTGTGTTTCTCTTTCTCTGCGAGATAAACCCATGCCGGGTTTGAAGACAAGTCATAGAGAGGGAAATCAGATACATTGCCAAGCGGAGAGTTCATATCCCCGAAGTGACCAATCAGACCCAGGTAAGTGGTTATGATGAATGGAATGAGGTTTATCAGTGTATCCCCCAGGGTAAGGGGGAATCTAGCACATTAAAATCCATAGCACTGTTATTGTTATCCTTTAGAGTTATCCTTCCTCCTTCTTCACCCCTCCTCCTCCTTTCAACTGACTTTCCACTGTAAGAGGGTATGCCACCGGTTGCCCCGGCATCTATCACGGCGTTGAGTCTCTTCCTTGAATAGTCAGTCAGATCATCCAACCACTCCACACCATCTATAACTGCCTCTGTAGGAATCAACATATTTCCATCGGCATCAAATCCCAGTGCATTTACATCATCAACCTCTGCTATCACTATGGCATCCCTGAAAACCGAGTAGTTAAAATCAAATCTTGTATCATGCAGAATTTCTATCATATTGGTTACATTGGGATTATCAACATCACCCTGAGCGGGTCTCGCATATTCAAAATCTGCATTTGATAGGTCTATTGAGAGTGGAGCATTCTCCCTGTGGTCTATCCCATCCTGTGCAATTATCTTCATTTCACCTGGCGCAACAGGATAGTCTGTCCCTTGTCCAGGGAACTGCCATACGATACGGCTGTGAACATAATCAGCATTCATAGCGTGTCCCCTATCAGCGTTGGCAATAAGTATTCCATCGAGATATAGTGTATCTTCTGTATTGTTAAATATCTCTGTAAACTGATCGTGAAAGTAGAAACCTGCTTCTGGTGCCCCAGAGTAGTATACCTCGCTTATAACAAACGACCCTAATGGGGATATATTCACATATATTGTATCTTTTTCTTTTGAACCATCGTAGATTACAGATATTTTCTGTCCGGATAATAATCTCGCATTAGGACTACCTGTAACCTGTTCTACTTCCTCCGGCGATAATTCTCTTGAGACAGTTATATCGTATCTATCTACAGGCATATTGAATATTATTGCAACACCAGTAGAATCTGTTACTGCAGAATACTCTGTCCCATATTCAATTGAACGAATATTCACATTGGCATTGGGGACTACATTGCTTCCTGTAAGTGCCTCCATAAATCCAGATTCATCTATAACCAGAAATCTCATATCAAATTCCATTGCCAGTGGTGTCTTTTCCCTACAACCTACGAGTAATAGACAACCAGTTACGAGGAATAGAATACCTCCATTTATCACGCCTTTCATAACTCCCCCTTTTTGAAAATAAAGTATTGTCAAAAACTTAACCACTATTCTTTTTCTCTCTTTGACACTACTGGAAATAAAACTCAATATATATCATCCCAGTGAGGCAAGTTGAGTATATCCTCAAAGTCAAGACTTAACTCAAGACCATAGAAGATAGATGGATTTCTGAAATTGTAATCTGACATACCGGGTCGTACTCTGTCCACGCTGTATATAGCCCTGTCATTAAATACATTGTTGGCAAAGAATGAAACCCTCGAACCCTCAAAGAGAGATTTTGTTATCCTCACATTCCACATCCATTTTTGGGGTCTATCTTCAGTAATATATCTATAATCATCGTAAACCCTTCTTATCTCCTTGTACCTTGGAGACGCCCTCTCCTCATCTGGTATATATACCATTTCACCTGACTTTGATAGATAGCCAACTGCCAGAGAATCACCGAGTCCAGTACGTCTATTACGATCCCAGGCAATCTGTTCTCCAAGAAGGGTAACCCATAAGCCCAAAGGTTCAACAAAGGTATCAAACTTGTAACTAAACATCAATCTTTCACTCCACCTACCGGTGCTATTCCAAAATGGTACAACATCAGCACCAATGGCATCTACCCATCTTCCCGATAATGCGTATGTAACCCCGTTCTCTTGCCATGATGAAGTGCTGTTGTAAGAACCCTGCAAGCTGAAGACAGTATTGATGTGAGGAATTTCTTTCGTTACGAGAGTCGCTTCCAATCCTCTTGAATCTATGTTCACCCAGTTCACCGGCCTTGTCATTCTGCTGAATATGGTATCCTTAACCGTACTACCCTCCAAACTTGGCCAATTCGGTCTGGAATATTGGAAGAGAACTATAGGAACAGTTTGGGAAGTAAATCCGCCTTTCGTTTTATTACGGAATGCGGTTAGACTCAAACCGATATATCCTCCTATCCTCTTGTCTAATGACATCTCATATTTGTCTTGTGTATAACCCTGAAATTCTTCGTTTGTAAGGTCATATATGTATGTAGTTACTATTGAGAACCTTTCATCGGGGTTGGGGACCCAGGCACTCGTATCAACTACATCAAAGTATATTGGGTTTGGATATATATTGAAAAGAGGTGGGGCATTTGAAGTCTTTCCATAACCGACTCTAAGCTGGATATCGTCAGAAATTCTGTAGAGGAGGTTTATTCTCGGGTTTAAGAAAATTCCGTTGTTGCACATAAAAACGGGGTTGTGATTGAATATTCCACCCAAATTAATACCTTTAAATCCGTACATTTCCTGTCTCACACCTATAGTCAGGGTAAAATCCCTCCATAGCCTTCCACTCATCTCATTCTCTATATAAAAACTGCCAAGTAAAAGACCTGGGACATCGTTATACGATCTGGGTCTATCACCTCTCACCCTTCCAGGGGGAGGATACAATACATTAAAGATTCTACCGGGACCATTGTTCACCTCGTATCGCCAGCTTGTGCCAACCATAAGATTATGAGACAATATTCTGCCTGGATACAGATTACTCCAGTTAAGATCTAAATAGGTACTCCACACATCCCCCTTAACCCAGTATCTCAATAAGTAGACCCCCACAAATGTGCCTTCCTGTGTCCCTTCAGTCATACGATCAGATATAACCGCATTGTCCCTTGACACAAGTCTCTGGTGGAAGGAATTCTGTCTTGTATAACTGACCGAGGCAACCCCTCTAATTCTGCCCCTATCCACAAGGTCTATATCGGAGTTGTGGGTATATCTCAGTGTCCAGTCGCGGTTGTATCTTGCAGTGCGAGAGTGATCTATGGGGTTTTCCTCCCTTTCATCAAAGACCCTGGTGTAGTATAGCCTGTTGGTCGCAAGCCAGTCACCCTCAAACAGTCTATTCTCTAATGAGGCTTGAAGTGCGATTCTTGAGAACGCATCACCCTCTATCCTCCTGTTCCTTATGCTCCTTGCCCAGTTGAGATTGTAGCTTGCATCAGAATTGAAGACATTAAACCCTCCGCCAAGGTTTACCTCCTGAGTATTGGGATTATTTTTATATCTGAGACGAGGAGGGGTAACATCACTCTTTGTTTGCACCTTGATAACGCCAGAGGTTAGATTACCATACCTCACCGACGGTATTCCCCTTATAACCTCCACAACCTCTATATTGTCTGCTGGTATCTGACGAAGGTCTATACCGGAGCGTGCAGTAGTCAACATACCAGTATATACCTGCATATTTGCAATGTTTGAAAGAGGAGCCCCATCAATTATTACCTGTGTGCCAAAAGAGGCAAGATTACCCGCCGCTACACCCGTCTCGGTGTGACGAAGTTCTGCCTGCTTTAGGTCTCGGAGACCAGGCGTGGATATCGCAATACCAGGTAAAAGTTCAAGTACATCACCCAGACTGGATGCCTGTATATGTTCTATCTCGGCAGATGTTATTCTCGTCTTCGTCGTTGCCTCTTCAGGCAGAAGTTCCCTAACCCTTACAGCGGTTACCTCTATACCCCCTATGAAAAAGACATCGGCCCCTGGCCTCTCTTTCAGAAGGTGTGCCTCAACAAAGGTTGTTTTACCCTCTTCTACTACCTGATTAGTAATTACACTTCTACTATATCCTGGGTACATAAAAGAGAGAGTATACACACCTGTGGGTACATCTATAAACTCAAACCTCCCCAAGGTGTCGGCAAATGCAGTCACATCAAGTTCAACTATCTTCACAATGCAGCCATCGGGAGGTCTTCCCGTCTTAAGGTCGAGAACTACCCCTTCTATCCTTCCATGTCTCTGGGAGTAGAGTGTAGTTGCCATCAAAAGGGACGAGATAATTATTACCAATTTTCTCATAAATCCTAGGGGTTATTTAGTTACCGGTGAAAAATTGCCAAAACCACGATTAATACCTATATTCCTTTTTGTGGCGGATCTAAAGATCCGCTACTACTTTGTGGCGGATCTAAAGATCCGCT
>CAYRBN010000074.1:0-7647 GCA_964422625.1 uncultured bacterium
TGTAAGAGAACCAGCAGTATCAGGAACTTTCTATCCTTCTTCTGCTGCTGAGTTGAGGTCTATGGTCAAGGGGTTTTTAGAGCAGGTGCCAGAACAAGAGGTCAAAGGAGAGCTGATTGCCCTGATTGCCCCACATGCTGGTTTTGTCTTCTCTGGTCAGGTTGCGGCTTACTCCTATAAGCAACTGGAAAATAAGGAATATGATCTGGTTATCCTGATTGGAGATAGCCACAGACACAGGTTTGAAGGTGCTTCTATTGGTAACTATTCACTATATCGAACCCCTCTTGGAGATGTCCCGGTGGACAGGGACCTGGCAGAGAAGCTAATCAGGGAGCACAAAGAGATAGACTTTCATCCCAAAGCTCATGAGCTGGAACATTCTCTTGAAGTCCAGCTTCCATTTCTACAGACCATTTTAGGGGAATTCAAAATTCTTCCTATAATTATGGGAGAACGCTGCCTACAACTCTGTAGGACATTAAGCTCTGCACTAATTGAACTGACAAAAGAGAAAAGAGTTCTCTTCATTGCCTCTACTGACCTGTCCCACTTCCATCCTTATGATAAGGCAGTAGAGATTGACAGGAGGGCAATCTCTGCGATGGAAAAATTGAACGGAGAGGAACTCTTTCGTGGACTTATAGCAGGCGAATATGAACTATGCGGCGGTGCGGCTACAGTAACTACTATCCTGATAGCCGAAGAATTAGGAGCAAACCAGATTAAATTGTTAAAATATGCCAATTCTGGAGATGTGCCTCAGGGAGATAAGAATCGGGTAGTTGGATATGCAAGTATGGCTATCTCCAAAACCGAACGGGGTATTGAGACATTCTCTCCTCTGGGTGAAGAGGCCCAAAGGAGACTGTTGCAGTTTGCCCGTCAGGCTATTGAAGGGTATGCAGTAACAGGTGCAACACCCAGGTTCAGTCCTGGTGACCTGACTGTCTTAAACGAGAAGAGGGGGGTATTTATCACACTTTATAAAGATGGAAGGATGCGCGGATGTATTGGAACCCATGAGTCTGATAAACCATTATACGAGTTGGTCCCCCAGATGGCTATCTCTGCTGGTTTCTTTGATAGGCGCTTCCCCAAATTGAGACAGGAAGAGATTAAGAATATCAAGATAGAGATCTCAGTCTATCTCTCTGGTTTGGTCAAGATAGAGGATGTTAATCAGTTTCAGGTAGGCAGACATGGAATAATTATGCGAAAGGGTAGGCAGGGTGCAACATTTCTTCCAAAGGTACCCATTGAGCAGGGCTGGGATAGAGAGGAGACATTAGAGCAACTTTGCAGAAAGGCAGGGCTTGCCCCGGGGGGCTGGCGAGATGAGGATGTTCAGTTTTATATCTATGCTACACAGGTCTTCAGTGAAAAAAGGCCAAAGTCCAGAGTCCAATGTGCAAGAGCCTGATAAGTAACAGGTGGAGCATCTTGCTCCACAGTGAGGCAGGATGCCTCACCTGTTAAAAAATCTTGACTATCTGCGAAGGGGAAAAGGATATCCATTCTTCCCCCCTTTCTCCTATAGAGAGAGCATTTTTCAATTTGCATTTTTCATTTTTCATTTTCTGTTATGGGTAGTGTAAAAGATTTAATAGTGTTAGAAAAACCTGACCAGAAAAAGACTGGAATCGGAAGGTTCATCTTCTCTGACCGTTACTCGGTCTTTGACTGGGGAGAGATGCCAGACCATATCAGAAACAAAGGCAGTGCGTTATGTATCATAGGGGCATATTTCTTTGAAAAACTTGAAAAGATGGGCATAAGAAGTCATTATCTTGGAGTTGTCCAGGATGATAAAGCAACAGTTTTGGATGAACTTGAGAAACCAGTCAACTGTATGGAGATTAAATTGTTGAGAGTGATACCACCTGAAATCAAAGAAAACAGTTATAACTATTTTAGATACCAGAGAGAGACCAGAAACTTTCTGATACCACTTGAGGTAATATATCGTAATGTTCTGCCCGAGGGTTCAAGTCTCTTTAAGAGGCTAAAAAATGGAGAGTTGAGTCTTGAGGATGTCGGTCTAAATAAGATGCCAATAGTAGGTGAGAGGCTTAAAAGACCCATTCTTGAAGTGTCTACGAAATTAGAGCCGGTTGACAGGTACATAAGCTGGGAAGAGGCGAAAGATATTACAGGGTTAGAAGATAATGAGATAGATGATATCAAGAGAACTACCCAACTTGTCAATCAACTTATCACAGAAGAAGTTGGGAGACTGGGGCTTATCAATGAGGATGGCAAGTTAGAATTCGGATTAGATGAAGATAGAAACCTTTTACTGGTGGATGTCCTTGGAACACCAGATGAGTGCAGGTTTACCTCTAAAGGCATTCCTGTCAGCAAGGAGATCGCACGGAGATTTTATAGAAAGACTGACTGGTATGTGGAGATGGAAAAGGCAAAGAGACTGAATAACCAGCAGTGGAAGAGAGAGATTGATATGCCACCTCCATTACCAGAAAAACTTCTAAGGACAATTTCTCTGCTTTATCAGAGTTTTTGTAACGAACTGACCGGAAAGAGATGGTTTGAAATCTGAGGAAAATAATGATTCTGAGAGAACTGATAAAAGAATTAAACTATAAAGAGATCAAGGGAATCCAGGATTTGGAGATTGAGGGAATTGCCTGCGATTCAAGAGAGGTAAAACAGGGCTTTCTGTTTGTTGCTATTCTGGGTTTTAATTTTGATGGACACAGATTTATCCCTGATGCAATGAAGAATGGGGCGGTGGGATTGGTGGTAGATAGAGATGTTAAGGTGGGACGGTCTCTTACTGTCATCAAAACCAGAAACACGAGACATTCTCTTGGTATCCTGGCAAGTAGATTCTATGACCATCCATCTAAAAACCTGTCTGTGATTGGCATTGCTGGCACAAACGGCAAGACCACAATCACATATTTGACAAAAGAGATTCTGAAAAGAGCAGGTAGAAAAACTGCACTGCTCGGGACTATCTCCTATCAATTAGGCGAGGATGTCAGCCCCGCACCCTGGACCACACCTCCCAGTTTAGAACTTCAAGCAATGCTCAAGAGACTGGTGCAAGAAAATTTTGACACAGTAGTTATGGAGGTAACCTCTCATAGCTTAGAACTGGACAGAGTAGTGGGTTGCGAGTTTGATGTGGCTGTATTTAACAATCTAACCCGTGACCATCTGGACTTTCATAAGACTATGGAAAATTATTTAAACGCAGTGACAAAGCTGTTTAATCTCTTAAAAGGAAATGGAAAATATGCAGTTATAAATGTTGATAGCCCTTATGCTGAACATATCATTAAAAATACCGCAGTAGAGGTTTTGAAATATGGAATAAGAGAGAAAGCAGATATAAGGGCTTATGATATAGAAGGGTCAAAATTTACTGTTAACACACCCATTGGGACAACCACTGTCCATATCCAACTGCCGGGAGAACATAATGTCTACAATGCCCTTGCTGCAATTGGTGTAGGCATAACTCAAGGCATAGCCCTTGAGGTGATTAGAGATGGGATATCTCAACTGAAAAATGTGCCGGGAAGGTTTGAGAGAATAGAGACTGGACAGCCATTTAGTGTGGTGGTTGACTATGCCCACACGCCTGATGCTCTAGAGAATGTTCTTAAAACAGCAAGAAGACTGATCCGAGAGAGAGTGATTACTGTCTTTGGTTGCGGTGGAGATAGGGATAAGACCAAAAGACCTCTGATGGGTGAGATCGCGGCAGCGCACAGTGATATCGTAATCCTGACCTCTGATAATCCAAGACGAGAGGACCCGATGGAGATTATAGAAGAGGTCAAGTTAGGCATTGAGAGATCCTCCTCTGAATATCTGATTGTTGAAGATAGGTTTGAGGCAATAAGGTCCGCACTGGAGATTGCAAGGGAGGGTGATATGGTCTTGATTGCTGGCAAAGGACATGAGGATTATCAGGTTATTGGTGATAAAAGATACCATTTTAGTGATAAAGAGGTGGTGAAGAAATTACTTAGTTGTCGGTGAAAAATGGTTCTTTTTAGGACGCAGATGAACGCAGATAAACAGGATAATGGGTTTAAGTATAAAGAATTAACTGCAAAAATCATAGGAATTTTCTACAAAGTTTATAGCAAATTAGGTTACGGGTTTTTGGAAAAGGTATCCGAAAATAACCGGAGATTAGAAGGAAGGTATTTGATAATCGCAGAAAAAAGAATCTTGATAATCTGCGAAAATCTGCGTCCTAAACAAAGCATATTTCACCGGGAACTGATTAGAAATTACCTTCATTGAAGATTATGGATGAGTTTGAACTGATCAAGAGAGGAACCTCTAATATAACAACAGAGGACGAGCTAATGGAGAGATTGGGGGAAAGGAGACCCTTGAGAATAAAACTTGGGCTCGACCCCACAGCACCGGATATTCACCTTGGATTTGCTGTTCCACTACGAAAGCTCCGTCATCTTCAGGATCTGGGACATATTGGGGTTTTGATCGTGGGAGATTTTACTGCAAAGATTGGTGACCCAGCAGGAGTTTCAAAGACGAGACCAGTCCTTACAGATGAAGAGATAAAAAATAACATGGCAAAATATAGAGAGGACATATTCAAGATACTGGTTCCAGAGAAGACAGAGTTCAGATATAACTCCGAGTGGTGTGAACCGTTGTCATCTACGGATGTTGTCAGGCTTGCACAGAAGGTAACGCTTGCAAGAATTATAGAAAGAGACGATTTTGAAAAGAGACTGAAGGAACAGAATCCAATATCACTCCATGAACTTCTATATCCCCTTTTTCAAGGCTATGATTCTGTCTTTATAGACGCAGATATAGAACTGGGTGGAACTGACCAGACATTCAATCTCCTCATCGGAAGGGCTTTGCAGAGAGAGTTTGGGATGAAACCCCAGGTATGTATTACAATGCCAATTCTTGAGGGACTTGATGGTGTCCGGAAGATGAGTAAATCATACAATAACTACATCTCAATAAAGGCACCACCCGATGATATGTTTGGCAAGATTATGTCTATTCCTGATTCACTCATAATGAAATACTATGAGCTATGCACAGACATAACAGAAAAGGAGAGTAAGGAAGTAAGAGAGAGGCTTTGTGCCGGGGTCAATCCGATGGATATAAAGACAGAACTTGCAAGGGAGATAGTAGCAATCTATCACTCCGAAAACAGGGCAGTTGAGGCAAAGAGAGAATTTATGAGGGTTTTTAGAGAAAGGAGAGTTCCTGAAAAGATGGATAGCTACATACTGAAAGGCAAGGTATGGATAGTCAAACTTCTTAAGGATGTGGGCTTTGCCACAACTGGGAGTGAGGCAAGAAGACTTATTACCCAGGGTGCGGTTGAACTTGAGGGAGAGGTCATTAAAGAGATAGACTATCAGGTTGAGAAAGGTGGTATATTAAAGGTTGGAAAGAGGCGGTTCATAAGGCTGATTTTGCCCTGACTATAATACGACCTTAAAAAAACTTGACAAACGAACCTTTTTGGATTATAATATAGAATAGAAGATTTGTTGGAGAAAGTATGGTTCTTTGTACAATTTGTAACTTACTTGCTTAAAAGCTAGCCACGGTCAAGTGAGTTACCCCTGTGGTGAAAGCCACTTTTACAAGGAGGAATAAATGAGATTACTTTCAGGAGTTTACAAAGATGGGGTAATAGAACCATTAGAGAAATTAGGCTTAAAAGATGGAGAAAGTGTTAAAATCGCAATTGTATCAACTGACGATAGACTGGTTACTAATAAAACCTATAGAGCGATAAAAATTTCTAATCATAAGTTGCTGGAAAGTATTATAGAGGAAACGAAATATGGAAACAAAACAGAGATTAAAGTTAAAACAATTTGATAGTATCTTCATAGACTCTAACATTCTAATCTATCATCTTATGGGAGACCCACTTTACGGGGAAAAATGTAGAGATATCATAGGTAGGGTGGAAACAGTGTGCCTCTATGGATATGTCTCTCCAATAGTGATATCTGATGCTTTATTTATCTATATAAAGGTATGGTTGATTAAAGAAAAACATATTGCTCTGAAAGATATTTTGGCATATCTAAAAAAAAATCCTGAGGTAATAAGGGGAATTAACCTTGCAAAACCCTTTGAACTTTTTGAGCTGTTCCATATTTTGCCTATCACCGGTAAGGTTGTTAGAGATTCTTTTGGCTATATGTCCAGTTATTCCTTACTCCCTGATGATGCTCTTAATCTTTCAGTTATGCTTACCTCTGGTCTAAAGAAACTTGCAACAAAGGATGCCGACTTTGACCGGGTTGATAAAATTCAGATATGGAGACCATGACTTTTTTCTTGGCAAACCTGTTCCTGACAGAGCCTGCCCCGGCGAAAGCCGGGGTTCAGGAAATGCAAATATATTATGTTAAGATGTTGGAGTGCAGTAGCTTGCTACTGCTCCCTGACCAAGGTAATGCACTCCAATCTTTGACCAATGTCCTGCACTCCAATTTGCCGAACCTACTGGAGTAATAGATGGAGCATCTTGCTCCATAGTGAGGCAAGATGCCTCACCTGTTTCCCGATAAGAAAACCCATTTAATCCGTTTGTTGCAATTTTTCTCTTGACCAAACAAAAATTCTGTGGTAAAATAGGTTACGCTAAAAATTTTTTCTCATATTATACAAGGAGGTATGCTATGGGACGAATTGTTTCAAATGTGAGAATTACAAATCTACTGGAACAAGAAGCCGTAATTACTTGTGATGCTCTTGTTGATACTGGTGCCGCATATATGGTTTTGCCAAAGGCATGGAAAGAGAGAATAGGAAAAATTAAGACTGTCCGAGAGATTGATTGTGAAATCGCTACTCAGGAAATAGTGAAAGGAGAAGTATGCGGACCAGTTGAAATTAGAATTGAAGGATTTAAGCCTATTTATAGTGAACTGTTATTCCTGGATATGAAGCCGATAGATGGAGTATATGAGCCATTAATTGGATATATAATCTTAGAACAATCCCAGGCTGCTGTGGATATGCTCGGACACAGACTGATACATGTCAAAAAAACAGATCTAAAATAACAACAATGCCAAAAAATAGATATAGTTCATTGCTTTTCATCCCCCCAGGATAGTCCAGGTGCGTATAGAAAAGAATGTTTGGAAATTACCCAATTTTCAGAAAATATTTGGTAGGAACAGAACATTTGCTGTGGTGTCAAGAGTTAGAGGTACAACGAACTTTTTTGGGTGATAAGGATGTTCCGAGGAAATTTCCTTCCCCTTGATGAGGGAGGATTAAGCTGAGGGGTGAAATGAGCATGGATAGCATGTGGGGTGGGCAGCCAAAAAGAAAAAATAAAAAGCTTGACAAACAACGAAAAGGGTGGTAGAATAAGATTGAAAAGGTTGTAATTTAGCTCTTTGTATATTTAATTTTGTAACTTACTTGATTGAAACCGTGCCAATGTTAAGTGATACAGTAGCAAAAGGTTAAAAAGGGTTAATATAGAATATTAATATTATTAAAGAATTTAAGGAAGTGGATTTTAACCGATATTCCTATTTTTACCAGGGGAGGCTATGATGCAGAAAATAATTGAGAGGCGGATTACAACTAATGAGGAGGTAGAGCAATGTGTGAGTATAAATATACTGTAGT
>CAYRBN010000075.1:0-7570 GCA_964422625.1 uncultured bacterium
TACCTCTTTCTTTTCTTCTACCTCTTTTTTCTCTTCTCTTTTTCTTGGTTCTTCAATCAAGCGAGTAGCGGGACGGGACACAATCTGGATGCTATATACCTCTCCTCTGGGGTATCCCCTATCAACTCCGAGTAAAGAGGGGAGTAGGAATATAAATATTACACCGATATGGATATAGATAGATATGAGAATATCTTTTTTCATAACTCAAAAATCTCCCTTTCCTAACATTTTACTTAGTGTCCGGTGAATAACTTTTTGTTCTGTTTTTTAGGACGCAGATTGTAGGGGTAACCCTTGCGGTTACCCAAACAACTAATTATACACCATATTTTAGGTTTTGTCAATATCAAAAATGCAGTTTAGAGTTTAGAGTCAATTCGTCTAATCAGTGTTCTATAAGAAGAGAAAAGATAAATCTTCCAATCTTACAGTATATTACATATTGGTAAAAAAGTCAAGTTTTTTTCCTGGTATTGTTATACCTGTATAAACAGGGACTGGACGAGACTTATATGATAGAGAAAGTAACGGAGTAAGGTGTATCAGAGTAACGGAAGCCATTCCCACACTCCCTTACTCCCACTCTCCCCCCACGAGTCCCTATTAAATAAACGGGAAATTGGTGTCAGTGCATTACAACTGTTGCAATTTTTCCCTTGATTGCTTATGAAATTATACTGTAGATGATTGCTGTGCCTTAATTTTATACAGTGCCGTCAGGAGGTAACTCCCGACAGATTTAGAAAAAAATCCTGTTAACACTGTCAAAAAAAATACTTGACATATCCAGTTTTTTGGTGTATAATCTTTAATATGAAGCTAATAGAGCCAAAAAGACTGAAGGGCTTCAGGGATCTATTCTCTTCCGAGCTAATAGCCCGTGAGGAGATCGTATCTATAATAAAGAGGATATATGAATCTTACGGATTCTCTCCACTTGCAACCCCCGCCCTTGAATATAAAGAGATCCTTACAGGGTATGGGGAGGAGGCAAATAAACAGATATATATCTTTCGTGACCCTGATGGCCTGGATATAGGACTTAGATACGACCTCACCTCCCCACTTTCTCGTGTGATAGCCCAGTCTAAAAACCTTGAAATACCATTCAGAAGATACCAGATACAGGAGGTATTTAGATACGATAAACCGGATAAGGGAAGGTTCAGAGAGTTTTTACAGTTTGATATAGACACTGTGGGAGTCTCTTCTGTAATAGCAGATGCAGAGATTATATCTGCGATGTATCAGTCTCTAAAGGCACTTTTTGTATCCGGGTTTAAGATAAGCATAAACAATAGGAAGATTCTGGAGGAGACGATCAGATTTGCTGAAATAGAACCCAGTCTTTCACATTCTGTATTCCGTGTGATTGATAAACTTGATAAACAGGGTCTTGATGCGGTTCTTGCTGAATTGGGAGAGGGTAGAACTGATATATCTGGTGCAGAGATAAAGGGTCTTGGACTGAGGAAAGAGCAGATTGAGAGACTGAAGGAATTTATTACCATTCCACAGGCAGGCAGAAAAGAGGCATTAAACTCAATTACCTCTCTTATTGGAGAGTGTGAGGGGATAAGTGAATTGAGAGCAATAGACGAATACATTGAAGGGATTGGGATTCCTGATGAGAGAGTGGTAATTGATTTTACAGTGGCAAGGGGGCTGGACTATTATACAGGACCTGTATATGAGGCAATCCTTTTAGATGCCCCTAAATGGGGAAGTATAATGGGAGGAGGCAGGTATGATAATCTGATCGGACAATTTGCCGGTAATGACATTCCTGCTACTGGTGCATCTATAGGTGTGGATAGGCTCGTTTCGGTGATGCAGAAGCTGGGGGTTGTAAAGGAAAGAAAAAATAATATAGATGTTTTAATAACGGTTATGGTGAGGGAGAGGCTTATTGACTATCATAAACTTGCTATGAGATTGAGAGAGAATAGCATAAACACAGAGGTCTACCCTGGGGATGAAGCTATTGGGAAACAGCTGAAATATGCAGATAAGAAGGAGATACCAGTTGTTCTTATTATTGGAGAGGATGAGTTTAGGGAAAACATGGTCTCAATAAAAGACCTGAGAGTAAAGGAGAAAATGAAAAAGGAGATAAAAGAGAGAGAGAAGTGGCTTTCCACAAGACCTGGACAAAAAAAGGTTGCGATGTCAAGGATGGTGGAGGAGATACGGTTAATTCTAAGAGACGATATTACGCATTTAGTCAATTTCTGAGAGAGAAATTTGGTTGCAGGGTCTACAAGCTTCCTGTGGATGCTGGCTTTACCTGCCCAAACAGGGATGGCAAAATTGGTTATGGAGGATGCACTTATTGTTATAACCAGAGTTTTAGTCCACCAACCCTGAAGGGAAAAACAAGCATTCATCACCAGATACAACTTGGGAAGAAAAAAGGCAAATTTCTGGTCTATTTCCAGCCCTATACAAACACTTATGCAGATGTGAGAGTTCTTAAGAAACTATATGATTCTGCACTCAAAGATGACGATGCTCTTGGACTCTGTGTAGGAACAAGACCTGATTGTGTTCCTGATGATGTTCTCTCTCTTATTCAATCCTACACAGAAAAATATGATGTCTGGATTGAGTACGGACTGCAATCAGCACATAACAGAACCCTGAAACTTATAAATCGTGGGCATAGCTTTGCCCAGTTTGAGGATGCAATTTATAGAACCAAAGAGAGGGGTATACTTATCTGTGTCCATGTTATTTTGGGTCTGCCTTTTGAGACCAGAGAGGATATGCTTGAGACTATAAGGATATTATCAGCCCTACCAATTGAGGGAGTTAAGATACATCATCTTCAGGTGATAGAGAATACAAACATCGCAGAGGATTATAGAGATGGAAAATTTGATACATTTTCGTTTGACGAGTATCTCTCTCTAATTGTTGATGTGATAGAACTGCTTCCTCCGGACATAGTTGTCCACAGACTTGTTGGGGATGTTCTTAATTCAAATATCCTTATATCTCCAAAATGGGAATTACCAAAACAGAAGATTCTCTCACTTATAGAAAGGGAACTGATAAGGAGAGCCTCTTACCAGGGCATATCATATCAGTCATCCAAAAGTAGTAGCCTGGATTCACCACCAAGGCACCAAGACACCAAGTTTTTTTGTTCTTTGTGACTTCGTGGCTTTGTGGTTTTATCTGATTCACCACCAAGACACAAAGACACTAAGTTCAAGGGTTCAAGGTTAGAGATATACCAAGTTTTTGTACCTTTATTCTTTATGTTCTTTGTGACTTCGTGCCTTTGTGGTTTTAAAGGTTCATCTACATTTAACATGGAGGTTATATGTTAACATTGCTCCTCTTGATAGCCCAGACAGGAGGGTTATCAATAGTTCCATCTGCCCCAGGGGATTCCACACCGTTTGTTGTAAGGATAGAGGTGGAAGGGCTTGAACCGAATACAGAATATGGATGTGGTCTATGGGTCTACGGAAAACCTGCAGCAGTATCACGGGTGTGGACAGATGATAGATGGATAGGAGGATATAGATATACATCTTTCACGAGTGATACCAGTGGAAGATGGGTATCTTATAGAGTATTAAAAATTGTTAGAGAACCAGCCCAAGGATTTGACTACTATATCAGATGTGTAATAAGGGATGGTGATAAGAATAGGGTTCTCGAATCTACGATAAGACATAGTGATGGATTTGAGATAATAGAAGATATTGGCTATATTGAGGGAATTGTGTATAGTGACAGCACTATGCGCACTCCACTTGAGAAAACCCTGATATTTGCCAGAGATGAGAAGGGAAAAGTGCTTGGTGGGTATATATCAGAGGGGAACAGGATTGAAGATGGATATAGAAGAAAGAAAGGCTATTTTCGTCTGGGACTTCCTCCTGGCACAGTCTCATCAATAATGATTATCAGTAATGAAGAAGTCCTCGGAACCTTTGAGGGCAACTGGAACATAGAGATAGGAGAGACACTTGATATAGGCTCTATCTTTCCATAGTGTCTGGCGAAAAAATTAAATTTATATGTAACTTATATAGGGGCAGGGGTTACTCCTGCTCATTGGCTTTTTCCATTTTTCCTTAAAAAAGTGAATTATCCACTCGTAGGAACAAGCTTCAAGAAATGAAGACAGTAATTGTTGTTGAAGATCTTGTTAAGAGTTACGGCAGTCTGACGGCCGTTGATGGAGTCAGCTTTGAGGTCTGCGAGAACGAGATCTTCGGTATCATCGGGCCAAATGGCGCCGGTAAGACCACCATGGTTGAGTGCATGGAGGGGTTGCGAATTCCCTCCGGGGGGCTTATCCGCGTCCTGGGCCTGGATCCAAAGGCGGATGGTTACAACCTGAGGCAACTGATAGGTATACAGCTCCAGGAGGGTAAATTCCCGGACAGGATCAAGACCAGGGAGGCACTGGAGCTCTTTGCCAGTCTTTACTTCCGCTCCCTGCCGGTTGGACCTCTCCTTGAGAAAGTGGGGCTGATGGACAAGGCTGATAGCTATTTTGATAACCTGTCCGGAGGCCAGAAACAGCGGCTTGCCATCTCGTTAGCTCTGGTCAATAATCCTCGGGTAGTTTTCTTTGATGAGTTGACCACAGGACTTGATCCCCATGCGCGAAGGGCGATGTGGGAATTGGTCATCAGCACCCGCGAGTCCGGCAAGACGGTGATACTGGTCACTCACTTCATGGAGGAAGCAGAGCGACTCTGTGACAGGGTAGCAATCGTAGATAGAGGCAAGATAGTCGCCATAGACACCCCAGCTAACCTTATCAGGAGCATTGACGGCGGCTTGAGAATAAGCTTCTCGGTAGAGAACTCCAGAATAGCAGTGCAGTTAGAGAATATAGACAAGTGCGAGATTGCAGTCAGCGACCGGGACATCACCATCCAGTGCGCCGACGGCCGGGTTGTCGGCGAGGTTATCCACATACTAGGGGACAATGACTGCAGTTTCCACGACTTCACCGTTTTAAAGCCGACTCTTGAGGATGTCTTCCTCTCCATTACAGGCAAGGAGATAAGAGAATGATCTTTCTCCGACAGTTCATGAAGCTGACCTCAACCGAGCTGAAGCTGTTCTGGTGTGAGCCAGAGTCCTTGTTTTTCACCTTCATCTTGCCGGTCTTCTTTCTCTTCCTGATGATGGAGGTTTTCATCCCTGGTGATGTCCCCAGGGAGGTCGTCATTAACTATGCGGTGCCCTCGCTGATGGTTCTGGTCATCGCCGGAACGGCCATAAATAGCGTTCCTCACACCATTGTCCACTACCGCAAGATCAAGTTTCTCAAGCGACTGAAGGGCTCTCCGATTACGCCGGTTACTATCCTAGGCAGTCTGGCTCTGTCCGATTTCATCATCACGGTTCTCGGGATTGCTCTGCTTGTCGTTGCGGCGGTGTTGGTCTACAACGCCGGCCTTGCCGGGAGCCTCCTTTCCTTCCTCGCCGGCTTTATTCTCACTTTCGTGAGCCTTGCCGCTATCTTTCTCTTCATCCCCTCTGTAGCCCGCTCTCCCCGATCGGCCAGCACTATCGGAATGTTCATCTACTTCCCGGTAATGTTCTTCTCCGGAGTGTTTATTCCGCTGGATATGCTTCCTAATTGGATCACTCGCTACATTTCCCCATATCTACCGGTGACCCACGCCGTTGAGCTAATGCAGGGACTGTGGTTAGGCACTCCATTGCTATATCTCACGAGAGAAGTGTTTATCCTGCTGGGTGTTCTCTGCCTGGGTCTGGTAATTGCCGCCCGCACCTTCCGATGGGAGTAGCCGGCAGCCGAAAGTCAGGAACCCATCAGATACATTGCCGTAGAGAGTTCACCTTCGGTGACTGACGCTTCGCCTAGTTTTCCTTCTGACAGCACAGGATTAGGCTTTTTTGTGTCTTTGTTTACCCTGTGAAATAGAGTCGCCTTATAGCAACACTCTGGTATTTGGATTAAGTTATTTCACAGGGTGAACCCCGTTAAATGCCTTTGATTTTTATTTAACTGGGGCGAGAGAATTTTTTCTTGACGGAAATTTAACTGCCACTTGCCCAATGACTTATATACATTGTTGTAGCCAGTACTTTATTCTTCAATTGATTCTATTCCAATATTGTTATCAGGTAATTCCAATATCTCTTTTGATTCAATAACGGTATAACTTTCTACATCTTTAAGTTTTTTTTCTAATACATCTGTTCTCGTTGTTCGTAATGTATCAAGTGTCCCAGATGCAGTATTTATTTGTTTATGTGCTTTTTCCAAAACATTAGAGAATTGTTTAAACTCAAATTTTACGGCTTTTAAAATATCCCACACTTCACTACTTCTCTTTTGAATTGCTAGTGTTCTAAAACCCATTTGCAGACTATTCAACAAGGCTGATAATGTTGTTGGACCAGCAACAGTAATTTTATGCTTTTTTTGAAGTGTTTCAAATAAAATAGGATGTCTTAATACTTCAGCATATAAACTCTCAACAGGTAAAAACATTATTCCGAAATCAGTTGTATGTGGTGGGTCAATATATTTTTCACTAATCTTTTTTGCAAATAGTTCTATTCTTTTAATTAGTGAATCTTCTGCTCTCTCAATTTCTTTTTTATCTCCTTTTTCAAATGCATCTATCAGAGTATAGTAATCTTCAATTGGAAATTTAGAATCAATAGGCATCCAAACTTCTTTTCCAGATTCTTTTCCTGGTAATCTTAATGCAAACTCAACATTGGCTTGACTACCTTTTTTAGTTGCAACATTTTTAGCGTATTGGTCAGAAGTTAATATTTGTTCTAATATATTTTCGAGTTGATATTCTCCGAGTACACCTCTTGTTTTAACATTCGATAGAACTTTCTTCAAATCACCAACACCCGTGGCTATATTTTGCATTTCACCCAATCCTTTGTGTACTTGTTCCAATCTATCACTTACTTGTTTGAAAGATTCGCCCAATCGTTTTTCTAAAGTAGTTTGAAGTTTTTCATCAACTGTTTTTCTCATTTCATTAAGTTGAGCGGTATTATCTTCTCTTATTGATTTAAGATTTTTTTCAATTGTTTCTTCTACATTTTTTATATTTTTCGAAAAATTTTCTTCAAATGATTTTAGCGATTTAGATAATTCTTCTCTGTTTTCTTTTGTACTATCACTTGTTTGTCTATTATATTCGACCTGCTGTTTATTCTGAAGTACAAATTTTTCATTCAGTAAGTCGTTTAATTCCTTAACATTTTTTGAAAATTGTTCTCCAAATAAACTAAGTGATTTTGTTAATTCTTCTCTGTTTGTTTTGGAAGTTTCATTGGTTTCTATTCTATTTCTTTGAAACTCATCTTTGATTGACTCTTCAGTTCGCTCTAAAGTTGTATCAAATTTTAAAATGGATTCTTCAACCTCTTTTAATTGAGGTTTAATATCAAGAGTTACTTTCTTCTTTAATCCAATTGCAATATTTATTATCGCCAGAACTATTAGTGTTATTAATAATGTTTCTATCATAGTATTTCCTTGGCTCTTTCCCAATTTGAGTGGGTAACAGTTATATATAATTTGTGTTAATAT
>CAYRBN010000076.1:0-7471 GCA_964422625.1 uncultured bacterium
CCAAAAAGGAATATCGGTATTGATTGTGGTTTTGGCAATTTTTCACCGGTAACTACTTAAAGTCCAAAGCAAAAACAACCCTGCTGCGGACAACCACAAGGGTTGTCCCTACATTGTAGGGACAGGGTTTACCCCTGTCCGCAGACCAGTGGCCTTTTTGCACAGCCTCAGTAGATCGCTCCTACCATCTCCACATTAACCTTTGACATTGGACATTGGGATTTGATTAGACATTAGAAATTAGTTATTAGTCATTTCACTACTCGCTACTATCTACTATCTCCTCTGCTTCCTCTATAAGCATTATCGGGATGTCATCTTCTATTCTATATGCCAGTTTACAATTATGGCAGATAAGTCTACTCTCGCCCTGTCTATATTCAATATCTCCCTTACATTTTGGACAGGCAAGAATCTCTAATAGTTTCTCATCAAGCATTACATCCCCCGGTTAAGAGTAAGCAGTAGAGCGTAAAGCGTAGGGCGTAGAGAGTAAGGCGTAAGGGAGTAATAACCAATAACAAATAACTAATAACCGTCCTTGCAACACCTAACACCTGACACACCTGACATCAGAATTCGGTTCCAAGCATTATATGATACCTTGTCTCTCCTGAAATATCGTCGAGTTTTCTGGCCATGTCAAAAAGAAGGACAAATTGTGGGAATCTCATCCTGATCCCTGCTCCTACCCCCATCTTTATATCCTCTAACCTCAAGTCTCTGAGTCTATCAATCGCATATCCTCCATCAAGAAAGAGTGCCCCCCTTATCCCATGTATCTCCAGAGGAAGAGGAAATCCCAATCGGAGATGCTTAATAAACGGAAATCTCAGTTCAAGATTGAAACCACCTATATTATCCCCTGCAAATTGAAGATAATCATAGCCCCTTATGCTCCCGGTGCCACCTATGCGCAGCGGAGAAAAGTCCTCTGTTCTTAACCCCCCTGCAAACATCCTTACAGCGAAAGAATATCCAGGATAGATTCTCAGGTATCTCCGTATATCAGCCCCAAGATATGAATATGAGAGACACCTTCTTGTAAACGGTATCGCCTGTGCCGCAGTCAATCTGAGCCTTGTTCCATTTACAGGTCCCATAGCACCCCACAGGGTGTTATCAAATACAAACGAGAGAGAGGGGGCAGTTATATAATTTTTCCTACTCTCAATCTCCTTCCACTCGTCTTGTTCCCATTTATAAAACACTCTCTCCATTGAAGAAAAGGTTAACCCACCATCCAGTCTCTTGAATTTGTCAAATGGATATTCAAGAGCAACCATTGCGCTCGTAGATCTTTCGGTAAAAAGTATATCTCGAATTCGGCCATCAAGTATATCCCGAAATATAAGCCTTGGATATTCTTCTCTGACTACAGCAAGACCAAGATTTAGTCTCCTCTCAAGATACCAGTAACTGAGGTGAAAATTGGATCTGAGGATATCTCCGGGATGGTCTGTAAGGAGATGTAACCTATGGTTACCAAGTATATCAGATACTGCAATCTGTGCATTTGCACGCAGGTTACCGTCTATTATGGATACTGTTCCTCCTGCAAAATCTGGTGCAAATCTTAGCCCAGGCTCTTCTGCCTCTATCCCCATCTCCATCTCCTCCGTATCCACTGCAACAAAGGGGATATCGTATATCCTTTCTTTAGAGCGGGGAAGCGTATCTATTGGCAATTCCATGGCAAATATATCCCATCCACGGTCCATGTAAAGAGAGAAAAGCATTCTCCCATTATCTGATACAGTATAAGACTCTATACCACCCATAACCGCTGTGAGCTGTCTCTCTTCATTAGAGTTGAGATTGACAAGATAGAGATCTGTTATGTTAGAATAGTTGGCAAGATAGTAAAGAAGGGTATCACTCTTTAAGAGTGGAAGCATGGTCTCCCTGCTTCTTCCTCTTGTGATTTTTTGCAGTTCGGTTCCTTCTGTTCTCATTTTATATATTGCATAGTTACCGTATCTCCATTCCTCTTCTTCTAAGGGTCTGTCAGATGCAAAGAATATATAGTCTCCAGAGATAGTAGGTGTCCTGTCATCATATAGATCATCTGTGAGCTGGATAGTCTTTCCTGTTGCTATATCAGTAATATATATATCTGCCCTTGCCCCCCTAACCCCTCTGAATACAATAGTCCTGCCATCCGGGGAGACCACAGGCGAAGAGATGGTAGGTGGTGGTGGAGTAATCTGTTGCACCAGATGGGATGTATGTGGGTCCATAATATTTATCACATCTCTGCCCCCCCTCTTTGATACAAACACAATCTTTTCCCCATCAGGGGTCCAGGAGATGTTTCCCTCCATAATGTATATTCCCTCAAATAATCCGGTCTTTCCACTCTGTACAACCCTCCTTCTGATATCTCCTGTAATAGCAGAGGCAAGATATATGCTGCCATACTGGTCTCTATCCGACATAAATACAAATTGACTACCATCAGGGGATACTGATGGTGCTATATTAAATGTATAGGTTCCATCCCTTCTTGTAAGTCGTCTGGATCCCTCAGGAGATGCAACCCTTCCGTCTGCTTCTCTCCATGCCTCTTTGCTTATGTACATTATCCACTCCTCACTCAGGGTCTCTTCATCCATTCCAAGAGTCTGCCTTAATGCTCCATCAAACCCTTCGAGGAAACCCATGTTGTGATATATCTCTGCTATCTTCTCTTCTCCATACCTGTCTGCTATGAATTTAAGTATTGACTGTCCCTGCTTATACATAAGGTAGGTTCCCTCTATCCTCCATATCTCCTCAATTGGGATAACCCTACCATAGTATACAAGGTCTCTTATTACCATATCTGTTTTGGGGTCCTCTCCTAATGCGAAATATTCAGCCATTCCCTCAAGATACCATAGTGGGATACGATGTATTGGGTTATGTGCAAGGAGTGGAACATCATCTATAGTGAATTGGAGGATATGGACGAGTTCATGAGTAAGAACATGACGCAGGTCCTCATAAGAGCCTGTAAACGGAAGAACAATACGGTTCTTAGTCATCTCTGCAAACCCTCCAACTCCCTCTCCTATTATATTGAGGATTACATTCGTCTGCTTAAAATCATTGTGACTACTGTATATTATTACAGGGCTCCTTGTCTCTGGCACATTTCCGAATATGGAGGTGATTCTTTCCAATTCTTGCTCAAGAACAGTGGCCGCAAAGATTGCCAGTTCGTCCTCATAGAAGAATATCTCAAAATGGGGAGTGGTGTGTACCCTCCATCTGAAATCGTCGTATTGCACCTTGTTCTTTCCAAAGAACTGGGCAGAGACAAGTGTTGGGAATAATATTATGAGTAAAAATCGGAACATATCTAATGTTATTGGTTATTTGTTATTGGTTATTAGGTATTGGGTCATATCAGATGATAGGGGTCAGGAAACTGATTACTGATAACTACCTACTCGCCACTCACTACTCGCTACTTCTTCCTACTCTAAAATCTATACGAGACCCTAACCCCTGTTGGTTCAAGATAGAGGTTTATCTTTCTGTTCATCCCCATTCTACGAGATATGATGGCAGATATTATACGATTTGCAATACTCAATCCTATACTGTAGGATGCGTGCAAAGCGGTTCCTCTCTCTCTCTTTCTGAGATCTCTAAAGACAAGCCATTCTGCATGTTCCCATCTCCAGCTATGCTCAGGCGGAATCTCATTTTGGGCAACATATTCCATCTGTTTTTCTCTGTCATCTGGGAAAAGCCATCTTGCCTCCTCTCGGACACTGATATTATAGGCTTCTGATGATTGATACCATTCAACTGCCTCAAGATAGTCCTCATCTCTATTAGACGACATACCTGCATGCATTCTACCATATTTGAGATAATCGTTTCGCAGGATATCTCCATATCTATGAAGTCCAAGATAGGAGATTATTATGGCTCCCTCTATAGCAAACGCTCTTAAGGCATCATCTCTCTCTCCCATGTATAACTCACCAAGACCCGGGAGGGCAACTGACAACATCATTGCCTTTTTTGGGCTTCTCTCCTCATCAGGTGTCCAGAGGGAGAGGGTAACAAGAAATAATATCAACATATCATACCTCCATATCAGTAGTCAGGAACACATAAAATTATACCATATAATCCAACAGATGTCAAGAAAAATCTCCAATAATTTTTCTCTTGACATTTCTCTATTTTTGTGTTAAAATAGGTTGATAAGGGGCCCGTAGCTCAGTTGGTTAGAGCAGCTGACTCATAATCAGCGGGCCGGGGGTTCGAGTCCCTCCGGGCCCATATTGCAATGCAGTCTAAAGGCTTGTTGGTCTTATCACCACCTTTAGTGTCTTACCTCCCTTTGTAACAAGGTCAAACCCTTTCTGTATCTGTTTAAGGGGCAGTATATCCGTTATCATATCCCTCACATCTACTCTTTTCTTCCTGAGCAATTCTATCGCCTCTAATATATCTTCACTCACTGCTGCATAAGTGCTTTTCATAGTAACCTGTCTGTTCCAGAGATCAAAAAGATGGAAAGGGACCATTATGCCCGGCTCTGTAGGGGCAAAGAAGAGTACCCTGCCCCCCCTATCTGCTGATGAGAGCCCTTGCTGTATAGCAGATAGCTCCGGGGTGGCAATGATTATGCAATCAGCAGGTCTGCCGTCATTAATCTTACAGAGGGCTTCTAACACATCTTCTATTGCAGAGATGACAAAATCTGCTCCAAAATTCTTTGCATATCTTAGACGAGAGCTATCTATATCTGTAGACACTATTCTGCCTGCCCCTTTTAGCCTTGCAAGTTGTATATGTAAAAGTCCTGATAATCCGCTACCGATAACGAGCACAGTATCTCCCTGGCTTAACCCGATCAGTCTCTGCCCCCTGACAACACAGGCAAGTGGCTCTATAAATGTCCCCTCTTCAAAGGAGATCGCATCCGGTAACAGGTATATCCCCTTTTTAACATTTATCTGAGACAATCTTATATATTCTGCAAAGCCACCCGGGTCAAAGTTTGTTGAACCGAGGGTATCACAAAGGCTATGTTGTCCCCTGCTACAGTATCTGCAATTATCACAAGGAACATGATGGGTTACAAAAACCCTGTCCCCCTCTTTGTAGTCCCTTACCCCCTTTCCAATCTTGACTACCACTCCTGTTACCTCGTGCCCCAAAACCAGGGGTGCCTTCTTCATTCTGTACCATTCCATAATATCACTTCCACAGATGCCACAGAACTCCGTCTTTATCAGCACCTCTCCCCTGCCAATCTCTGGAATCGGCACCTCCTCCAGCCGAACATCATCGTTCCTATAATACATCCCAACCGTCATACAGGTGTTAGGTGTCAGGTGTCAGGAAACCGATAACCGATAACTGATTACCGATAACCGCTTACTGCCTACTCACTACTCCCTACTCTTAACTCTCAACTGTAGTCTCCGTATCCTATTCCTCACCTTTATCGCCTCCTCAAACCTCTCCTCATCTGCAAGTTTCTGCATAGACTTTATCAGTTTATCAAGTTCCTCCAGGCCATTCAGACCGTCATATTCCTCATCTTCCTCCTTTACCCTTGCAGATGCGACCTTTGTGACGCGGAGGATCTCCTCTTCTGTTTTATAGATTGTTCTGGGTCTTATACCCTGCCTTCTGTTGTATTCAATCTGCGTCTTTCTTCTTCTCTCTGTCTCCTCTATCACCTTTCTCATAGAGTCTGTTATGTTATCTGCGAACAATATCACCTCTCCCCGCACATTCCTTGCCGTCCTTCCAGCGGTCTGGAGCAGAGATGTATATGAGCGGAGAAATCCCTCGTTGTCCGCATCCAAAACCGCAACCAGTGATACCTCAGGCAGGTCAATCCCCTCTCTTAAGAGATTAACCCCAACAAGACAGTCAAATTCTCTCATCCTCAAATCTCGCAATATATCTACCCTCTCTATCGCACCTATCTCTGAGTGAATATATCTCACCCTTATATCCAATCTTGAAAGATAGTCTGTCAGCTCCTCTGCCATCCTCTTGGTCAGGGTTGTGACAAGCACTCTGTCTCCCATGTTTACCCTTTTTTTTATCTCGTCTAAGAGCTCATCAACCTCACCCTTCTTTGGTTTCACTGTAATCTTTGGATCCAGTATACCTGTGGGTCTTATAATCTGTTCTACAATCTGGGATGAGTGTTCGTATTCAAATTTTGCAGGTGTTGCAGAGGTGAAAATTATCTGGGAGGTGCACTGAAGAAACTCGTCAAATCTCAATGGCCGGTTATCCAGCGCAGACGGCAATCTAAAACCATATTCTACAAGTGTCTCCTTCCTTGAGCGGTCACCGTGATACATCCCTGTAATCTGGGGTATTGTGACATGCGACTCATCTATTATGCATAAAAAATCCTCTGGAAAGAAGTCAAGAAGACAGGCAGGTCTCTCTCCTGCCTTTCTCCCTGATAGATGTCGTGAGTAATTCTCAATCCCTGTGCAGTATCCAACCTCACGGAGCATCTCCATATCATATCTTGTGCGTGTCTCTAGCCTCTGTGCGGCAAGGAGGTCTCCAGTCTCTCTGAAATGGCGAAGCTGTTCTGCAAGTTCTGTCTCTATATTTCGTATTGCTGATTCAATCTTTGGTGGAGTTGTAACAAAATGCCTTGCAGGGTATATGTGAATCCATTCCCTCTCCTCTTTTTCCTTAAAAGTGAGAGAGTCTATCAGTGAGAGTCTCTCTATCTCATCCCCAAAAAACTGAATCTGGACAGCGCTCTCAGTGTATGCAGGGTGGACCTCAACCACATCCCCCCTCACCCTGAATGTTCCCCTTGAGAAATCTACATCGTTCCTCTGGTAGTGGATGTCTATGAGTCTCTTCAAAAGGGCATCTCTTGAGACTGTCTCCCCTTTTTTAACTCTCAAGACAAGATTTTTGTAATCCTCAGGTGAACCGAGTCCATATATACAGGATACAGAGGCAACGATTACAACATCTCTCCTTTCAATCAGTGCCGATGTTGCCCGCAGACGGAGTTTATCTATCTCATCGTTTATAGATGCATCTTTCTCAATATATGTATCTGTCCGGGGAAGATATGCCTCAGGTTGATAGTAGTCATAATAAGAGATAAAGTATTCAACTGCATTTTCCGGGAAAAACCCGGTATATTCTCCAAATAGCTGTGCGGCAAGGGTCTTGTTATGGGAGATGACGAGGGTAGGTCTGTTCGCTGCTCTGATAACATTTGCCATTGTAAATGTCTTGCCCGAGCCTGTTATCCCCAAAAGTGTCTGGAACTTATAGCCTTTTTTTATACCAGAGACAAGTCTCTCTATTGCAGATGGCTGGTCTCCAACAGGGGAGAATTTTGATACGAGGCTGAACATAATTAAACTGATTATACTTCATATTGGCTGGAATGTCAAGAAAAAAGAGGAGAAGCACACAGATTTACACAGATTGAATAGATAGGCACAGATTTCAAAAAAAA
>CAYRBN010000077.1:0-7331 GCA_964422625.1 uncultured bacterium
CTACTCCAAAGCTATCAGGGCTTGCAAAACTCCCTTGATTACCAGCAAGGTCATAGGCTCTCACTCGCCAGTAATAGTCCTGGTCACTCAAATTTACTGTATCATAGGTTGTAGCCACCGTCTCCACAGCTACAGGATTTGAGAAAGCGAGGGTGGTATCTACCTGTAAGATATATCTCACTGAAGCTGCAAGTGGTGCGTTCTTACCAAACTTTGTAACTTCTGACCACTCAAAGCCTACGGTAGAATTGTTGATATAAATACCATTAGTTGGTGAAACAAGAGTTGGAACATCAGGCGATTGGGTATCAATCTCAAAACTTCTTACAGAAGACCAATCGCTCTTGTTATCTGCACTATCAATAGATTGAACCCTCCAGTAGTAGATTGTATCTGAAAGAGCAATAGGAGATGTGACCACAGTATCAACTGTATTAATAGAATCTACGCTTGTAAAAGATGGGTTATTCGTGTATTGAAGGGTATAGTAGCTGATTCCACCCATCTCACCGGTGGATCTATGCCAGATAAATGTAGGTATATTATGATTCATAACCATTCCAGAATCAGGGCTGATCAATACGGGCACAGAGGGAGCGGTACTATATACCCTGACCATATCCAGATAAGCGGCATCCCAGTCCTCTGTCCAGTTCATATACGAACGGAACCGCACGATAAAACCATCTATCATACTATATCCAGAAAGGTCTATCACCACATTCTGCCATCCTGTGTCATCGCCTGTCAGTGAGTCAACCCCGAGATGCCATGTTCCATCATAGATATCAAGCCATATATGTTCATTATTAGCGGCAACCAGACTATATGTTCTCCAGTAATAGTCAAGTTTCACATCGCTTTCTCCAGCCAGTTTGAGATAGATGTCTGCATAAGAGTAAGAGTAGGTTCCAGTGGAATGACATGTCATTACCATAACAGAATCCCCATCATGAGCACCACCTGTTCCATATTGTCCTATCCCGGCATATACTGCCCAGTTCCCTGTCCCGGATAAGACCCATTTATCAACTCCTGTCTCAAAACCATCCTGAAAAGGTATTGAATAACTTACATAAGCATTTGTCAGTTGGATACTATTCCATGCATTAAGTCTACCTCCAGTAACCACCTTGCCAGTCAATCCAGAAATTGAGTCAACCCCATGCATAATATAGTTTTTTACCTCTATATGTGTTATCCCCGGCACATGTGCTAATATCATACCTGCCACCCCTGCTACATGTGGACAGGCCATTGAGGTGCCACTCGCAGGCCCATAGCTGTTATTTGGTAGAGTGCTATAGATACCTACACCGGGTGCTCCAAGGTGCACAGAAGTGGCACCAAAGTTTGAAAACTCTGCCAATGCGTCATTGTGGTCAGTGGCTGCCACTGCAATAACATTGGGCACATCATAACTTGCTGGATAGAAGGGAGTTACATCATTATCTCGACCATCATTCCCGGCCGCTGCAACAAACAGAATCCCAGCTGCATGAGATGCCTCAATCGCAGCTTTCAATGAAGTAGAACGACCACCACCACCCCAGCTATTGCTCAATACATGGGCACCCATCATTGTAGCATACTCAATTGCACTGATGGCATCAGCAGTACTCCCGAACCCATCCGCACTGATAAACTTGAGCGACATTATGCTGGCATGCCAGTTTACACCTACCACACCAATAGCATTATTGCCAACTGCTGCTATTGTGCCAGCACAGTGTGTTCCATGACCGTGGTCATCCATCGGGTCATTATCATCATTTACCCAATCCCATCCGTACACATCATCAATATAATCATTGTTATCATTGTCAATCCCGTCTCCAGGGATCTCATTAGGATTTGTCCAGATATTTGCGGCCAGATCCGGATGATTGTAGTCTACACCCGTGTCAATGACACCTATCACTATGGTTGCATCACCCCTCGCAACACTCCACGCCTCCATAGCATCTATATCTGCATCCACTGTCCCACCTGTCTGACCAGTATTATGTAAGCCCCAGAGCTGGGATAGATCAGGGTCATTTGGTGTAGTGGCAATATTCACTATATAATTGGGCTCTGCATAGATAACATCTGGGTTCTGGTTAAGCCTTGAGATTGCCTCTTTCACCGTTATACCTGACCCTATCCTCAGGTGATGAACCTGTATCAGAGAAAAGACCTTGATTACTTCTGCCCCGATTATAGAACTGATCTCTGCTATTCTCTCTTCATCAGTTTTCTCTCCAAATTTTACAAGGAGCTCATTTAGAACATAGGGTGCATCCTCATTAATCCCTTCTCTACCTCCCTTGTCCATTTTTGGTCTTGTAATTAGTGCTGTACTGTACGACTCAGTTAACGAGAGGTCGTCCACACTGAACCTTACTTCTTTCTCTATAACACCAGCAGACAGGGCTGATGCAAAAAGGAGAGAGAGGACCACAACTGCTCTACATAGTGCCTTCATCTTACCCCCTGGTCTAAATGGACTCAAAATTTCACGTAGTGAACTTATAATACAATTCATATCATTATACCATCAAAATTCTGATTTGTCAAGGGAATTTTTTTGACTGTTTAACAGGATTTTTATCTAATTGTAGCGTCAGGAGTTGTCTCCTGACACCTCTATTTTCAGATTTAGCTTGACAAATTTAGATATTTGCTGTATAATCAATTCAGTTGTATGGTTAATGGATATTCTGATATGATTTTGATTAGAGCACACCATCTTTTGTGCCTGCAAGGTTTTCAAGGTTACGGATACAACAAAAATTTTGTGAATGGTATGGCACAGGTCATCAAAGATATAGAGCAATACCCGTATCTGGCGCTAAAAATAATTGATGAATGTGATGTTATCTGTTCTTATTGCCCTTATAATAGAGATAGAGTATGTCAAAAAAAGAGAGATTCTCCTAAGCGGGTTAAGGCTGTAGACTTACTGGTCTTGAGAAAACTGGGATTAAAAAATGGGGCAAGGGGCACTCCTAAAAAGCTCTTTTCTCTTGTAAATAGAAAGCTGAAAACTATCTCGGATATTCAGGGAATATGCAGTGACTGTGAATGGAAAGAACAGTGTCATTGGGTTAAAAACATCTCTTAAGGTTTTTCCTTGATCGCTTATGAAACTATAGTTTAAACCACAATTTGCAGCCATCACTTGCACCCCGTAAGTGTAAGTAGGTGTGATTTTTCTTGATATAACAGGGACTTTTAAGAGACTTGTAAGAGAAAGAATTTTTTATTTACTGCTTATGAAATTATAGTTTAACCCACAGAGTTTACAGAGGAAGAGAGTAGAGAGTTAAGATCCGATTTCTTTCCCCTTTTCTCCTCATTTTTTCCTTGACTTTCAGCAAATTTTATGCTATAATAGAATATCTATGCTTCACCCAAAAGGTGAAAATAGATTTTTCATAGATTTAATCTATTTCTGTGTTTTTTCCTGCCCCGCACCTATGCATAGGTGCGGGGTGAATGAAATTCTGTGACTAACGCATATTTTGGGATAAAATTTATGGACTTAAAAATGCGAATATATCCTGACCCTGTATTAAGGGAAAAAAGCAAGCCTATTTCAGAGTTTGATGAAAGGGTACAGAAAATAGTAAGATATATGAAGCAGTTCGTACATTTTCTTGGTGGGGTAGGGATTTCTGCTCCTCAGATTGGAATTCTAGAAAGAGTTGTAGTCGCTGATGTGGATGGAAATTCATTATGTATAGCAAATCCTGAGATTGTGGAGAGTAAAAATGATATGGTATTTGAGGAGGGATGCCTTTCTATTCCAGGGATATCCATCCCGGCAAAGAGGCCTTCCCTTATAGTTGTTCGAGGATATGATGTCCATGGAAAAGAGATTGAAATAACCCTAAAAGACCTTATAGCGAGGGTGATACAGCATGAGATAGACCATCTTGAAGGAAAACTTATAATTGACTTTCTTAAGAAAGACGAACTTCTCAAGTTCCACATGAACTTCAACCCAGCCCTATCAGCGGTTCAGGAGATGCCTCCCACATAAATTTGCATTTTGCACTTTTCAATTTTCATTTTTCAATGGAGCGCAGCGACAAGGGGGTGTTATGGAAAAGAGATGGTACATAGTAGATGCAGATGATAAGATACTTGGCAGACTTGCAACCAGACTCGCAACAATATTAAGAGGCAAAGACAACCTAAAATTTACTCCAAATATAGATATGGGGGATTATGTTATATGTATAAATGCAAGCAAAGTTAAGGTTACAGGCAAAAAAGAGACCCAGAAGATTTATACAAGATACACAGGATACCCTGGGGGTTTAAGAAAAAGAACCTTAAAGGAAATGAGAGAGAAAAAACCTGAGGAGATAATCTACCATGCGGTCAAGGGAATGCTTCCAAAGGGACCACTTGGAAGGAAGATGATAGGAAAACTCAAGGTGTATGCGAAGGAGAAACACCCGCATCAGGCACAGAACCCTATAGAACTTTAGTTATCGGTGTTTCATCTCCTCAACCCATCTTTTATCCCTGTATTCAATTACTGAATAGATATTAGGGTTAGGGGTTGCGGTTACAATCTCAAGCCTACCATCACCATCAAAATCCTTAAATTCTGGACAACCAGAGTACTTCTGCAGGAAACCTGTAATTGTATAAACTCTCTCATATATTCCATTCTTCAACTCAAATATCACTATATCGCCATCTTCTATTGCAACCTCCTCCATATAACCATTATTGTTGAGATCTCGTGTTCTAATAACAGGGAGTTTCCTCAGGTTAATCTCTGTTTTTATGATCCATGATTTCTCCCTTGTAAGTCTATCAATTTTCTGTGCAATAAGAAGGGCATCTTTTCTCTCCCTGAATGCACCAGCTCTTACCCTGAACCAGCCATCACCACTGATAAGATAAGCAGGATAACCAGCAAGAATCAGTTTGTCTATAAGTTGTTCTGCACTTTTTCTGTCTCTTCCAGAACTTACCTGTATTGTGGCAATCTGCACAGTTTTCTCTCTAACCACTGGGGGAACCAGCTTCTCTTTCAAATTCTCTTTCAAAACAAACCCCGGGAGGAAGAGTCTATCAGCTTTTAGTTCAACAAACCTTTCCACAGTAAGACTGTCGCTTCTTATAATCGCCACCCCCTCGTCGGTCAGGACATATATTCTGGAGGAGAGTGGGGATGTTTTTATATCTATTACCGGAGAAAGCCATATCTCTTTCACTATAATGTCCCTTCCTGCATCTAATATCAAAAGACGATCAACTAAGACAATCATACTATATGCTCCATCCTCGGATAAATGAAGAGCGAGAGGTTCGGCGGGAAGGGGTAGCCGCCTTTCTACACTGTGGGTAGTCCTGTTCAATACATACAATGTGTTAGACAGGATGTAACTCTTGTTACCTGCTGGGGTTGTTACAATCGCTTTCGGTCTGGTTTCAAGCGGAATACTATTGACAAAAGAGAGTCTCGCTCCTTCATAGACATCTATCCTATCCTGATACAGAACATATATCCTCAGTCCAAAAGGGCCAACACAGAATGTAATAGGATACTCCAGTTCTATTGATCTTTTCTCCTGAGTCTTTTTTCTAACTGCTATCAGGCTGTTGGGAGTAAGAAGCCATATATCATCAGGGTCTTCTCTATATTTTAGTATAGAGTCCTCAAGGATGACTTCATCGTTATAGAAGATACCCTTATCTGTCAGAAAATACCTACTTCTATTCACAGGGACAACCGCAAATGTGAGTGGAGGAATCTTTTGTAGTCTCTCCTTACTGCCATCTTCCACATCATAAAAGAAGAGATGAGAATTGTGAATAAACAGAGAGTCGTTATGGAAAAATAGACCTTCTGGGTTGGATATTTTAACACTACTTACCAGTGAGAAGTCAGGAAGTCTGTAACACCTTACCCCTGAGGCATCCATAAGAAACAGAGCAAGATTACCCAGGTCCTCCTCTCTCTCAAAGAATATACTTATCTCCTCTGGTGGTTTCGCACAGGAGACTATGACTAAACTGAATAGTATTAAGAGCTTATTCATATTATCTCTCTATTGTTTCAGGAGGTTATACCTTCTAAATGTAGGCACGATTTCAAATCGTGCCAGCACAAATTGAATTTGTGCCTACAACGGACAGTTTGTATACAAATATGTAAAAAGCAGGAATTCAATAGAGTTTAATCCCAAATTTTACCAACTAAATTGGAAAAGAACCTTATTTTTATATCTGGCATAGGTTTATTGTCCCAATAATTTTCTATCCTGCGGTTTTTTAAGATAGTTTTCTTTGCTTGAAATCGGTTTGTCGAGCCGTTTTTCTAATTTCTTTTTCGCTCCGCCGGCAATATCTCCGCCTTCTTGTGCGTCTTTCTTTAACTTCGGAATGCCTTTAGAATCTTCTGTTCTGGTTATCTCTGTTGTCGCTCTTTCACCAAGCATAGTAAAAATTAATTCTAAATCATTCATATGATCTCGCAGGTTTTCTCGATTGAGATTCTTTAATTTTTTATATTCGCCGGGAGTCATATCAAAAGTTGCTTTAGAAATTTCAGCCGTCAAGATCTCATATTCTCGTTGTTCTTTAGCACCCCGCTTCTGCCATTCATCTGTTAATTCCTCGCGAATAGCAATGCCCCGCATCCGCTTCTCAACCCAATCATCAGAATAACCCTTAAGCTTATAAATCGCTCTTGTTCTTTTAGTTGCCAATTCAGGATCTTCAATTTCTTTCACTCGCTCATAGCCAACCCGCGCCAGCCAACGCTTAAACGGCTCGGCTTTCGGGGATGGGATTGATTGAATAATGCGGAATATTGTTTCTGTATTCGCACAATCGGTTAAGTATTTTTTGCCATCGTTTGCCAATAATTTCAGTTGTCCGATATTTTCGGACACCTCAAAATATCCCTCATCTGCAAGCTTTTTCTTTAAATCATTCCAATATTTTCTTGGTCTTTCTGTACCTGTCAACGCTTCAACAATATCAATAATAGAGAACCACCATTCGTTTTCGTGAATGATTTTTCTTATTTTTTTGCCCTTGAAAATTGCGATTTTAGTTGTCATAATTTTGCGATCCATAAACTTTTATTCCTTGCTCGTTAAATCATTTAAGCTATTTCTTGTATCGTAAAATCCTCATGATTTGGGGGTTCTTTCTAATTGGTCGGCATTATTTTTCTTTCAGTAAAAGTTGGCGGAGAGGGTGGGATTCGAACCCACGTTCCACCTTTCAGCAGAAAACCGATTAGCAATCGGTTGCCTTCAGCCACTCGGCCACCTCTCCTGTAGGACAGCAAATAGCGAATAGTAAATAGTGATTAG
>CAYRBN010000078.1:0-7239 GCA_964422625.1 uncultured bacterium
TGAATGTCCCATTTTAGCGTTCCCAAAATGTCCCATTTTGACTGTGCGTAACAAAGGTATTTTTTTTAGTTGACAAAATCAGAAATCTGGTGTATAATTATTCGTTGTTGCAGTTTTTTCTATATAATAGGGACTTGAAAGAGACCTATAAGAGACAAGGTTTTTAGTTTTTTCAACAAAGTTTCAGGAAGTAAAATATCTACTATACTCAAAGGATACTTTCCGGCTGGCCAACATGAAAAAGTCTGGAACATGGAAAAGGTAAACCTGTTGCCAGGAATCTATTTTCTGCGCCTGACCAAAGAAACAGAAACTGCTACCAAAAAATTGGTTCTATTGAACTGAAGATAACTCCTGACAGCACAGTATTCGTATAGATTAGTGGATTTTTTTTCTTGACAGGATTAACAGGATTTATCTTTTTTCCTTTATTAGCACACAGATATTCACAGATAAAACTGATGGACACAAATATAATTCATTACAAAGTTTTTTTTGAAATCTGTGCCTATCTATTCAATCTGTGCAAATCTGTGTGCTTTTCCTTATTTTTTTTCTTGATGTCATACCAGATAATTGATCATACTGCGGATATTGGGATAAAGATAACTGCACCCACTCTTGAGTGTCTCTTCATAGACTCAGCTCTGGCAATGTTTGATATCATTGGCTACTCTGTAAAAGGGGTGGACCAGAAGGTAGAAATATCATTGAAAAGTAATAGCATAGAAGACCTTCTCCATGATTTTCTCTCTGAGCTTCTGTATATATATGAGACAGATAATATAGCATTTTCAAGGATTAAAATAAAAAAACTTCTTAAAAACAGTCTCTCTGTAACTGTATACGGAGAGATTGTTGAGCAGGAACAGGCAAAGACAGAGATAAAGGCAGTTACATATCATAGGCTTAAAATAGAAAAAAATGAGGATAAATACAGCGTAGAGATTATATTTGATATATGATTAGGGACAAATACTAAATCCGAAATCCTAAACTCTAAACAAATACAAAACCCAAAATACAAAATTCAAAACCCCTATGATATGGAAATCAAGTTTTGAACATTGGAATTTAGAATTTGAAGCGAAGCGCTTATATGGATACTGATATACTGATTGTAGGGAGTGGAATAGCAGGGCTTTTCTACTCATTGAAAATACCTTCTAAATATAAGGTGATCATAATCACAAAGAAGGAAAAGAGAGAGGCGAGCACGAACTATGCCCAGGCTGGAATCGCCGCTGTCTTTGGCAGAGACGACTCTTTTGAACTTCACATAGAGGATACATTGAGAGTGGGAGATGGGCTCTCAGATAGAGAGAGAGTTGAACTGATGGTAAGAGATGCCCCAAGACTTGTAGATGAGCTTTATAAACTTGGTTGTCAATTTGTCTTAAATGAAGAGGGAGGGTATGACCTTGGTAGAGAGGCCGCTCATTCTAAGAGGAGGATCGTCCATGCAAAGGATAAAACCGGTGCTACAATAGAAAAGACACTTATATCAAGGGTCCTGGATAGAGAGAATATAGAAATTATTGAGGATAGAGTTGCAGTTGATCTTATTATGAAAGATAATAGATGCACTGGTTTATGGGTGTATGACCGTCGCAACAATACAATTGAGCCTCTATCTGCAAAGGTTACTTTACTTGCCACAGGCGGGATTGGACAGATATATCTCCATACAACAAATCCATCTGTATGTACTGGAGATGGTGTAGCAATGGCTAAAAGAGGGGGATTAAGGCTATCTAATATGGAGTTTATACAGTTTCATCCCACCTCTCTCTGGACAGAAAAAAAAGAGGAGAGAGCGTTTTTAATCTCTGAAACTGTGAGAGGTGAGGGGGGTGTGCTGGTATTAAAAAATGGAGAACCGTTCATGCAAAAATACCATAAATCAGCCTCCCTGGCACCAAGGGATGTTGTTGCCCGTGCAATCGCATCGGAGATGAAAAAGACAGGAGATAAATATGTTTTTTTAGACCTTTCAAAACTCTCTTCCCAGAAAATAAAGGATAGATTTCCAAATATATACGAGGGGTGTATCTCAAGGGGGATAGATATTACTAAAGACCCTATTCCCTGTGTCCCTGCTGCTCACTATATGTGCGGTGGCATTTTAGTTGATGAAAATGGATGGACAGGCGTTGAAGGTCTTTATTCAGCAGGTGAGACTGCCTGTGCAGGAGTGCACGGGGCAAACCGCCTTGCATCAAATTCGCTTCTTGAGAGTCTGGTGTTCTCAGAGAGAGCGGCATACCACTCTGCCTCTAATATAACAACAAAACGGTATTCAACAGGAGATTACAGAGCAAAGAAAGGTGACACAAAAGAAGGAATGGAAATAATGATGCAGAGAATAAAGCAGATTATGTGGTATAAAGTTGGTATTGTAAGGAGAGTAACCGAGATGATAGAAGCAAAAAAGGAACTTACTTGTCTAAAGGAGGAAATAGACTCTCTATGGGAGAATAGAACCCCTGATACAAAACTGCTAACTTTGAGAAATATGATTCTTTCAGCAAACATTATCGTCACCTCAACTTTACAGAGAAAAGAATCAAGAGGACTCCATTTTGTAGAGGATTATCCAGACAGAGATAAGAAAAATGAAAAATGAAAATATCAAAATGCTCTTTTTTTAGGACGCAGATAAACGCAGATAAACAGGATAAGGAATTGTAGAGGCAGGGCTTGCCCCTGCCCAATAGGGTAACCGCAAGAGTTACCCCTACAATCTGCGAAAATGATAGAAATCTTCTATTTGATAAGTTGAAGTACAGAAAAAAGAATCTTAATAATCTGCGAAAATCTGCGTCCTAAAAAGAGAACACTTTGCATTTTTCAATGAGCAATAGCGTATACCCGGGGGTTTTATGGAAAAGAATATAACACTGAAGGGGATAGAGACTACATCTGCAATAAAAGATAGGATTGAGAAAAAGATTGAGAAGCTAGAGAGATTTTTTGACCATATAATCTCTATAGACCTTCTTCTCTCTAAGAATAATACGATATATAGTGCCGAGATCATCTCACGACTTAGACACAAGACTATAACAGTAAAAGAGGAATCTTATGAGATTATGCCTGCATTTGATGGCGCGTTCAAAAAGATGAAAAGAGAGATAGTAGAATATAAGAAAAGAGTGCAAGAGAGATGAGAGTTGCTAAACTATATTTTCTGTGTCTAATGCAGAACTCGAGATGAATGTAAGTGCCAGCACAAATTGAATTTGTGCCTACATAAGTCAGCTCAGAATGTAAACACGATTTCAAATCGTGCTTATGCAAATAGCACGAACTCAGGGAGGTTTATCCCTATATTTTACCAACTAAATTGGAGAAGAACCTAAAATCTAAGCTACATTTTCTGTGTCTAATGCAGAACTCAAGATGAATGTAAGGGATATATGTAAAATATTAGAACCCTCTTGTGATGTTATTGCCGGAAAAGCTGGGCTGGATAACAAGATAAAGAATGGACTCTTATACTTTCCTGAACTTCTCATCACAGGGTTTGAGATTGAAACTGGTAGAGAGAGTATTCAGATACTATCTTATGACGCAATCAAGTATCTAAAAGAGAACCAGGACGCTACAAAAAACATACTTAAGCCTGTCCCTCCTTGTGTCCTTATTCCATCAGACCCCCCCCCCACCCCTACCATTGTGAAAATATGTGAACAGAGTAATACTCCACTTCTCGTCACCTATCTATCTCTTTCTGATACGAAGACTAAAATAGAGGAGAGTCTGGACAGAGAATTTGCTCCTTTTATGCTCATGCACGGAACCTTCATAGATGTATCTGGTATGGGCGTTCTGCTTACTGGTGAAACTGGTATAGGAAAGACAGAATGTGCATTAGACCTGATATTTAGAGGGCATAGACTGATAGCAGATGATGTCGTGAGGGTAGAAAAGACAAAGGATAATAGACTTGAGGGAACAGGTATAGAAAAGAGCAAGAGGCTAAAGTATCACATTGAGATAAGGGGCATAGGGATTTTAGACATTCAGAGAATATTTGGCACAAAAGGGGTCAGGGAGAGAAAGGGTCTGGAACTGATAGTCCATCTGTATGAACAGACACATAAACGGACACCTGAAATTACAGGAATAGAGATCAAGACCACAAAAATCCTGGATGTGGAAACTACAGCAGTAGATATCCCTCTTGTGCCTGGCAAGAATATATCTGCACTGATTGAGATAGTCGCCCTTAATAAATTGCTACAGTTATCAGGAACTAATTCCGCAAAGGAGTTTGAAGCAGAGCTTATAAGGGTGATGAAGGAGCGTAGAGCGTAAGGCGTGAGGCGTTGAGCGTTGAGAGTTATCAGTAATCGGTGATCAAAAAAACGAGTGTATCAGGTCATCAGAATATCAGTAGGAAGAGTATCAGTATATCAGGGTATCAGATTAGGGGCTCTCGCTCCTGATCTTCTGGGATACTGATATCCTGCCTACTGATCTGCTGGTACGCTGATATGCTATACAATAGCCTAATGACCAGGAGGCAGATCAGTTATCGGTAAAGACCAACTAACTACCTAACCAACTACCACCTAACACCTGACACCTGACACCTGCCACTCTCTAAACTCTCAGAAGTCGTTCTGGTTCTATATCAGGATAATGCCTGATTAAATCAAGTGCATCCACTGTTGCCCTCAAGAATTTTCTTACACCCATCTCCTTAAACCTGGTAAGCGATCTTTTAATCTCTTCAACCTTCCCAGCCGGTATATCTATCCCTGGGAAAGAGGACTTGTACATCTTTAATAGTTTGTAAAACATCTCCTCATAAGCAGATTGTACGATCTTTCCAAGAGATAAAAATTCCACACCCTCTTCTAATAATTGAAGTATATCACTCTCATATATGGACGCGGATGTTGGGGTAAATGCAAGGACTAAAAATATACCAGAAGGCTTCCTATATACATAAGGGGTCATACAGGATGAAATACCCCTGTGTATAACCCTGAGCCCATCAATTTCCTCAACAACTACTCCTATCTCCTTATCCTTAAAAATGTTACCACCTAAGCTATCAGGTAATCTATTGAGCGATGTAAGGGCAAGCCCCCTTATCAGATTTATCCCCTTCTCAATAGCAATGGTCCTCCACCAGAGGTGGAAAAGCGATTCTGCCTCATCTATTAGAACGACAAGCCCTTTCCCTCCCAATCTCCTCTGTGCCCATCCAAGAGAGCTTAATATATAACAGTAGTTGTCAGCCGCAGTAGAGAACGAGGGCAGAAGAGGAAGAGCTCTTGTTATGTTCTTCTTTGAAAGGCAGTTTCTTGGGAATGTCTCGCCTTCTATCCAGTTCCAGATCGCTTCATCTGGTTCCTCAAGATGAGAGAAGAACCTGTTATCCTTGAACAGACCCTCTTTTACAGATCTCCTCACAAGGTCCCTAAACCCCCCCTCTCTACTCAAGAATGAGTCTATGAGCTCTTTATATACCCTTCTGGGTCTATATGGTGTAACATCCAATGGATCCATCTCTACCTTACACACAGCAAACCCCTTATGGAGTGCTGAAAGATAAATATAGTCAAGGAAATGGGTCTTACCGCTTCCATATTCACCCTCTACTATCACACATCCCCCCCCCTTTCTTTCCGATGAAACAAGGGCTTTCTCAATGGTTTCTATCTCCCTCTCCCTGCCATAAGTAAAATCAAGAACCTCTTTATGTGGCACTATGCCAAGTTTGAATGCCTCTAACATCTCTCTCTTCTCATAGTCACCAATTCTTGGAGGAGCCTCCATAACCGCCGGACTAATCTGATATTCACTATCTATGGACAACCTTCTCTTTGGAACCCACACGGTTATGCCCAGATCAAAGTGGACAAGGAGTTCTCCTCCCTTCCACCTTTGCTGGAGAACCTTTCCTTTACCAAAGAAGGGATGTGTTACAGTCTCAATACTCCTCACTGTCTGATAATTTTCTATCTTCATCTTCTAATGATTTTATGTTTCCTCTCACAAGTGCCTCTGCAATGGGTGGCTTCAAGACCTTATCCGGGTCATTCCTCAGCGAGTGTAATACCTGGATAAATGTTTTCACAAACACTCTACGATAGCCAATATCTGCATATCTTTCTTTGTAACAGACATCTGCAAGTACATCCGCTCTATTTTTGACGAGATGGTTCTCAATCTCAGTGCAGTATGCCCTATTGTATAGTACTCCCAATTTTTCCCCTACCCTTGTTAAAAAAAGGGTTGGTTCTATACCTATCTCTTCAAGGTCTATTTTGACGCCTGATGGGTTTATCGTTGAAAAGACCCCTTCTAATCGCTGTTTCAGTGCTTCATATACATCGCCTCTCTTATTTAAGAGCTGGTGCACATCTGGAATTGCATATAAGACAAGAGAACCTGGAAATCTTGAACTACCTGACTCATCAACAAGCTGCCGTAGATTGTCAAGCGCCTTTTTCTCTGCTTTTGAGCCTGCCATGGATATTGCCCTTTCTGCCTCATCAAATAGAAAAACCGTGCCTGAATAGCCTATCAGTCTGATGAACTGTGCAAGGGAGCGGAGAAATCTAAACCCTGTTTGTTGATTAAGGGTTTCGGTAATGCCAAATCTGGATATATCTTGAATTGTCTCCCCAGAAAGCCATCGGACAATATCGGAAACCCCTATCTCATCCCCTTCTCTTAACAGACGAAATACATGCTTGATACCAGATAGAAAACTTGCACTCTCAACCCCTGATAGTCCCTTTATATATTCCTCTATCTCTTTTTCTCCATCTAACTTTGAGATTATATCTTTATACCAGATCCGAATTAGCGGTTCAATGCCCCTGTCTGCAGGAGAAAGGAGATTCTCAAATGATGATGGTGGATAGGTAAGGTTCTGGACCATTCTTTTATATACAAGATCAAGTCTATCAAATGGACATTCTGTTGGTGACAGGCTGATGTAGCTCACCACATATCTACACTGCCATGCAATATCCCGCACAGAATAGAGAAAATGGGTTTTTCCACCTCCATATAGACCCACTACAAGCTTGAATGTGGACATCCCCATCTTGAGTAGGGAGTCAAGGTATTCCTTCTCAAGTGTGGAGAGATAAGGTTCAAGCCCCACTGTAAATGAGTCCAGACCAAATTCAGGAGGTGTTCCAGACTCTCCCAACCTAAATATAATAGCCTTTGCAATATCATGCCTCATAGGGAAGGATAAAGGAAAAAGGA
>CAYRBN010000079.1:0-7209 GCA_964422625.1 uncultured bacterium
CCCCTGCCCAATAGGGTAACCGCAAGGGTTACCCCTACAATCTGCGAAAATCTGCGTCCTAAAAAAGAGCATTTTTCATTTTGCATTTTGCATTGGGCCTTTTCGCCTATCTACTGCATAAGCTGTTATGAGTATATCTCGCCCAAGCATCTTTACATCAGAGTATCTTATCTCTATCTCATTTTCAAGATTATTTAGAAACGGTAAATGTCCATCACCAAACATCTTTGCACCTATGAAAATATAAAATTTATCAATCAAATTTCTGTTCAGGAAACTTGTATACACCTCTTTTCCGCCCTCAACAAGTATAGATGTTATCTCCCTCTTGCCCGCTTCCCTTAGAAGGGAATTTATATCAACCATACCAGTATCCTTTTTTAGCCTCCATACCTCTGCTGAGATCTCTCTTTTTTTAGAAGATGATGTGGCTATTATGCATCCATCCCCCATCACCTTTGCACTCTCTGGAATACGAAAGTCTGTATCAAGAACAAGCCTTTTTGGACTCTTTCCAGTCACAAATCTTGTGGTAAGAAGAGGGTCATCAGTAAGGACTGTGTTTATTCCTACAACGACAGCATCAACCTCTGCACGAAGCCTGTGAGCAAACCTTCTTCCATGTTCAGATGTTATCTGCCTATTTGTTCCAATCCTGCCATCAAGTGTGATTGCTGACTTTAATATCAGAAACGGAAGTTTTGTAGTTATAAATTTATTATATACCTCATTCAATCTATATGCCTTCTCAGCACACAACCCAACCTCTACCTTTATCCCTGCGCAAAGGAGCTTCTGGACGCCCTGTCCATTCACTGCTGGGTTCGGGTCCAGTGTTGCAATATATACCTTCTTTATCCCGGCACCTATTATTGCAGGCACACAGGGAGGAGTTGCGCCAAACTGGATGCAGGGTTCAAGTGTAGTATATAGTGTAGAACCCTTTGCCAGTTCTCCTGCGGATTTTAGTGCCAAAACCTCGGCATGGGGACTTCCCTTCTTTTTATGATAACCCCTGCCAACAATCTTTCCATTCTTTACTACTACCGCACCAACCATAGGGTTTGGTGATGTAGTTCCCATCCCCTTTTTTGCAAGCCGAAGCGCCTGTCGCATATAATAGTCATCTTGCATTTTGCATTTTGCATTTTGCATTTTTAATTTTCACACTCCCTCTCTGCATCAGGAGAAGCTCACCGAGTGTTTTAGGCTCTAATTTTTTTATCATCTCTTTTGCAATCTTTGACACGGTCCTTGCATCGTCTATTGCCCTATGAGGTCTTCCGGGTTCTATACCCATTGTTGTTGCTATCTCGCCAAGTCTGTTAGAGGCGAATCGGAACTTCCTTCTCGCAAGTATGAGAGTATCAACTGTTATATTGGTTATCCTTCTGTTAAGCTCATACTGAAGAAAGGATAGGTCAAACGGCGCATTGTGAAACACAAGTACAGATTCATCTATGAAGGAAAAGATCTCGTCTTCTATCTTCTCTAAAGATGGTGCAGAGTGAAGCATCTTATCTGTAATCCCTGTTATGTATCTTATTGTTCTTGAGAGTTTTACACCCGGGTTCACAAGTGTTGTAAATTCGCTGATGTCTCTGGAGAGGGTAAATCTGACCGCTCCTATCTCACATAGCTTATCCCCAAAATGTGGATAGAGCCCTGTCGTCTCCGTATCAACAGCACAAAATATTACCTTGTCTATGTTCATATCCCCCCCATTCCCTCAAGCATATTCCTGGCAATTGTGTCGTGTGGATGGAGTTCAATCCATCTTGTGAGTATCTCCCTTGCAATATCCCTTCTTCCCTCCTGGGAGAGAAATCCAACCACATCTCCAGTAAGTCGCGGGTGCAGGGTTATAGAATCACGCAGACCAACAAATTCTGTTCTATCCCCTATTTCATAATAGAGTGAAAGCCTACCCGATATACCAGCAGGATGTTGGGGGTCCAGTCTTTCTGCCCTGTCAAAATATTGAGCAGCCTTTTCAAAGTTATTATCCTCTAATGCTAATTTTCCCAATGCGTATAAAGCGAAGGGCTCAGGATTTTTCTCCACTTTTTGAAGAAGGAACTCTCTTGTTTTCTGGTCATCTCCCCTCATACGATAGAGATTGACAAGTACCTGGTCAAATGGTATTCCCCTTACTTCAAATTTTCTTCCTTTCTCAAAGGACTCTATTGCCCTCTCTATATTTCCCCTCCTCTGGTGTTCCAGACCGAGTGAGAAAAATGCTACACCGTAGTTTGATAGGAGTTTTCTCGTGGTCTCGTCTTTATACACGGACTCATCAAATACTGAAGAGTATCTGAATACATCAAAAAGCAGGCTGTCAGTTGTCTCAACATCAAAATGAGGACCACCACCAGTTGAGGTAACCCTTCTTGCAAGCCCCTTCATTGATAGGTATGGTTCCCAACCTGCTGTGTTATCTCGTGAGACCGTGGTCGCAAAATAGATAGGATATTTTCCATCATATCCATCCTGCATAAGAAGTTCCACAAACTGGTCATTAGGGAGAAGATACTCCTCTGGCAGCCTCATCCAGAATCTCTCTGGTAATAGCCACTCACCACCTGTCCTCCTTCTCCTATAATACCGGGGAGAGATGACCTCCATATCCCTCGGAAATAGTTCTTGATACCTCTCTGGTAAGGTCGCTCTCTTTATGGGCATAAAGACCCTTCTCTCAAAATTCTTACCCGCATTGGTTGCTGCTATATCCCTGACAGCAAAGTCGTTGATAAGAAGTATCTGATCCCTCTCTATCTGTCCATCTATCACAACAGGGTGAGGCATAAGGTTTTTAATCTCAAAATCTGTGAACGATATTGGAACTCTCATATCCCGTTTCACTTGTCTTATATACCAATCAGTATTTATAAGCGATAGATTTACAACTCTTATATCCTGTCTTGTCTTTCTTACTGCCTGGGCAAACCAGAGTGGAAATGTGTCATTGTCCCCATTTGTATAAAGTATTGCATTATAACTACAGGAGGAGAGCATGTTGAATGCATAATTATCCGGTATGAAATTGCCATGCCTGTTTGCAGGGGAACGGAAGTTTGCGACAAGCGGGAGAAGCCCTATTGCAAAAGCAAGAGGGGGCAAGTATCTCTTCAATCTTTTCAGTCTCTCAAATAGCTCAAAAAGTCCAAATCCAACAAAAGCCCCAAACAGAAGAAATGAGGCTCCAAAGAAGTAGAACCTTTCCCTCACCTCTCTCGGATGGAATAGGGGGTTTGCCTCTGATGGTGAGAACCTGAAATTTAGATATAGGACCAGACCAAGCCCGCATAACAGAAATGTGCTGAAAAATAGCCAGAAGTAAGGTCTATCTCTTTTATAGAGTGAATACATACCCAGAACACCAAGAACTGTCATAAGAGCTGTGCCTGCCACGGATAGCACCTGTATTATAGAGTGTGTTGTGGTCTCAAGTATTACAGCCTCTCTTGGCCAGGGCATAAACTGCCAGATGAAGTACCTGAGATAGAAGACAGTCTGCCAGAAATATGCAACAGGTAGAGAAAACCCTGTCTCCGTTGCAGTCTGTCTCACCAGGAGGGTAGTGCCAATATCCGTTGGCCCATATTGTTCTCTTGTAAAAGTGTCCCAGAGCCTACCGGGTGTCGTCGGTTCTGTCTGATTTATCGAAGGATGAATACGTGCCTCAACCAGGTAGTTTGACCTTACAAAAAGATAAAGATGTGTTGTAAAACCTATTAAAAGAATAAATATGATGATAGATCGCAATAATGGAGAGCGGAGTCTCTCAATATTTGGAAGAATTGCAAGTAGAATAATTGCACCAAGCATAGCAATAACCATTGAGTAGTCTTCTCCCAACAGACCAGCGAGCCACTTGGACAGTAAAATCAGAAAAAACCATCCTGTCAGTGCACCTATTATCAGATTCTTTTTAGCCCTTAAAGTTTTCCATTGCTTAATTAGCATAAATGCTAATATACCAGGTCCTGCAAGGAGAGAAAGAAGATGAACACCGACCGAGAGTGCAAATAGGTATGCTACAAGTATTATCATTTTCCCAGAGTTTGATTTGGTTGCAAGCCAGAGACAGAGAACAAGAATAAATGTTGCTGGGGCATAAGCCTCTGCCTCCACCGCATTCCACCAGGGAGTAAATGCAAATGCAGAGACTGAACCGCTCGCAAACCCGAGGGAATAAATGGCCGCTTTATCGGTCCTTGTCTCTGGTTTTTTCCACCTTGATAATATTGAGACCACCATAAGGAAGATAAGAGAAGAGGCAATAGCACAGGGTATGGCAGAGAAGAGATTCATACTGAAGGCAGGGTCGCCTGTAATTGGGAGAAATGAGAAAACCCTCCTTATGACCACATGAAGCGGAGAACCGGGAGGATGTGCAATACCAAGACTATAACCACAGGCAAGATATTGTGATGCATCCCAGAAGGCAGCAGCAGGTTGCATTGTGTAGAGATAGAATCCAGATATAAATATCAGCATGAGAAAAAAGGCAATCATCTTCTCTCTATTTGACATATAACCCCCGGTTAAGAGTAAGCAGTAGGCAGTAAGGCGTAGAGCGTAAGGCGTAGGGCGTAAGGCGTATGGCGTATGGCGTAGGGCGCGTGGAAAGTAATCGGTTATCGGTAATCAGTAAGCAGTTATTGGTTATTAGATCAAATCAGGTGTCACGGTTCAAGGACGGTTATTAGTTATTTGTTATTGGTAGGTTATTACTCCCTTACGCCTTACGCCTTACGCTCTACACCCTACTGTGCCTACAAGAGCAGTTCTCTTATCTTTTTCTCTATCATCTCTTTTGGAATATCTTTTTCCATATCTCTCTCCACTGCAATTGAGATTCTTCTTGTCTCTTCTGATACCACAATTGCTACTGCATCTGTTTCTTCTGTAATTCCAAGTGCGGCACGGTGCCTGGTCCCCATTGTATGTGGAAGATTAGGGCTATCTGATAGAGGTAGAATACAGGCGGCCGCCACAATTGTATTCTCCCTTACTATGATAGCACCGTCATGTAGGGGTGAATATGGGGTAAATATTGTTACAATAAGGTCGTCTTTCAGCTTTGCATCAAGTGGCACTCCTGTATCTATATAGTTCTTAAGCCCCATCTCCCTTTCTATAACAACGAGACCACCTATTCCCTTTTCTGACAACTCCGCAACACTATTTGCAATCTCTCTTATAGGGTCCTCTTTCGTTCTTATAAATGCCCTTAAGAATCTGGTTCTTCCAAGTTCTGCAAGGGCATTGCGTATTTCTGGTTGAAAGACAATCACAAATGCAACAGCCCACGCTGTTCTAACTGCGCCTATAATCCAGGAAAACCCCTCAAGATTCAAAAACTCGGCAACAAATGCCAACAGGAATAGTATTATCAATCCACCTAACATCTGAAGTGCCCTGGTTCCCTTTATGAACCTGAGAAAGTAATAGATGATCACGCCTATTACGACTACATCTACAATATCTATAAGCGTAATCCGATGAAAACCCATAGCGGTTTGCGTATTTGCGAAGCCCAGCCCTCGTTGCTTGTTCTTCGCAAAGCTCAATGAAAAATGAAAATATCAAAATGCAAATTGCAAATTTATCTGGGATCCTGCTCCCGATACTAACAGGTGGAGCATCTTGCTCCACAGTGAGGCAGAATGCCTCACCTATTAAAGAATCTTGATAATCTGCGAAAATCTGCTTCCTATTAGGACGCAGATGAACAGGATAAGGTGTGTCAGGAGGTAACTCCTGACACCACATTGGAATTCCGTTAGAAAAATCCCTAATTTCTAACGGGGTAAACAAATTCAAATGACCAAACCAACTAACCAACTAACAAACTAACCAACTAACTCCTCAAGCCTCACTCTTAATTTACGCAGTGCGATTGCCCTGTGGCTGAGATTGTTTTTATCCAGAGAGGTCATCTCTGCAAAGGTCATACCTGTATCTGAAAGAGCAAATATGGAATCATAACCAAAACCTCCTTTACCAGCTTCTTTTTCTGCTATGTAACCCTCTACTATCCCCTCGAATATCTCACTCTTATCTGCCCAACATAGTGCTATACAACATACAAATCTTGCGGTTCTTTTTTCAAGATGCGTCCCATCAAGCATCATCAAGAGTTTCTCGCGATTTTGCCTATAGGTAGAGTTCTCTCCTGCAAATATTGCAGAGTGAACCCCAGGAGCACCATTCAGTATATCCACAAAGAGGCCTGTGTCGTCAGCAATGCACCACTCACCAGTCAGGCGATGGACAGTTCGTGCCTTCTTTAAGGCATTCTCCTTTAAGCTTGTCCCATCCTCTATGATAGGTGGTATAGAAGGATAGTCCCATAAGGAAGATAGCTTGACTGGAAGCCCCGAAAGAATAGACCTTATCTCTCTCTCCTTATCTCTATTTCCTGTTGCAAGTACCAGATTGTGCATAGCCCTACTCTTTGCTCACTATGAATGCATCTGGATAGATAGCCCTTATCCTATTCCTTGTTATTTCAGCAGACTTTCTATCTGTAGATCTTCCTGCCCTTACTTTGTAGTATGGAGCCTCAAACTCTATAAAAACCTGCTCGTTCATCCTCCCTTCTGCCTTGATCTTGAAGGCTTGGGCATCTTCTTTTGTTGACAGGGCAGCAATCTGTACAGAGAATCTATAAGAGGGTAAATCTACTGTCTCTTCCTCTCTCTTTTCTGGAACAGTAGCTGTTACTTCTATAACTATATCCACTGTGTCAGGGCTCTCTTCTTCTGTAATTATAACTGCTTCTTCCTCAGGGATCACCTCTATAATTGGGGGTGCCTCCCTTACAGCACAGGATGACAAGATAAACAAGAATATTATTGTAACATAACGCATACGACCTCCTTGTCGTTACGCTCTATTGTAAAGCCTGTTCCTGACAGAGCCTGCCCCTGCGAAAGCAGGGGATCAGGAATGAAAACTTAAGGTCCAATGTCAACAGGTGGAGCATTTTGCTTTACCGTAAGGCAGGATGTCTCACCTTCTTCATTCTTCTCCCTTTCTCCTGAAGGAATGGGCTAATCAGTTCCCGGTGGAACACTTCTATCCCCAAGGAGAAATGGAGAAAAATTACAAATTCTCCTATTTCATTATTCCTTACTATCTAATTAGTTACCAGTGAAAAATTGCCAAAACTACAATCAATACCGATATTCCTTTTTGAGG
>CAYRBN010000080.1:0-7117 GCA_964422625.1 uncultured bacterium
TAGTTACCACTAATTGGCTCATTTTCAGATTGTCCTTCAAGAAACATTGCTCAGTTGAGAGCTCCCTTTATAAAAGGTGCTTACATCCGGATTCTTTTCTCCAAATCTTTCAATGAGTTTTTTTACTATTTCAGAACGTTCAATTCCTTTATCTTCTTGTGTTTTAACAAACTGATAAGCTGTAAATAACAAAGAAGGACCAATTTCTGATGCAAAATAACCCACTCCTTGATTCCAGATAAACATGGAAAATATCTCATCAAATTCCGATACGGTAACTCCAATTGAATATGCTTTAATCAGCTCTCTTGTCGCCTGTCTCATCCGACCGGCGCCAACCCCATTGGCAAGAGACAATAAAATCCGTGTCTTCATGTCAATAGCTGCATCCTTCTGTCCCCAGATTAAATTCCAGAAATCAACAACCACATTAGCCAATTTTGGTTCAATGTGGCTAACATTCACAATTGCTGTTGGCTTAAGCGGAATATCCATACCATCGGGGTATTTTGGAGTTTTTATAGTACTACGATAGAAGTAAACCTTGTATTCCGTTTCAGATATTTTATCGGTATGATGTTCGTACCCTAATTCCTCAAGAGTAGAATAGAGAGGAATAGGTTCAAATCTCTGTATGATGCATAATCCATTTCCCACTTCTATATTCTGAGCTTTTTTTAATATAGATGGCAAAAAATTGCCCCTCAGCTCTCTTACATCTTTTACCTCAAAGGTTTCCTTCCTGTCTAACCAATCTTTTTTCATTTTGATTCCTCCTTGTATAGTATGTTAGATAGTTTTAAAAAGTTTTTCCCCTCTCTTTTCTATCTGAACTATTTTTTCATTATGTATTTTTAGCACCACCGGATTCAGCCTGTCTCTAATTTGTTTTTCTGATATAACGCTCACATTGCTTTAATCTATCATAACCAAGCATTATACCTATAATAAAATCATCTTCTTCTTTCAGCTCAGCAAATAGCCTATCTTTCATCTGTTTAATTATTTTAACACATACTTCACTTCCAAAAAAGACATTTATTTTATCGCTATTTACCTTTTGGATGTAATAATCTATATTTTCTCTTTCAAGTTTTTTTCTAATTTCATCAATCTCTTCTGTCTTTCCTGTATAAAGAACAAGATTTCTTAGCCCCTTTTTATACTCATAGACATGATGATTAAATATGCTCATTTTAGGGGTATTCACCACCAAGACACAAAGACACCAAGTTCAAGGGTTCAAGGTTCAAGGGTTCAAGGTTAGAGATATACCAAGTTTTTGTTTCTTTATTCTTTGTGACTTCGTGGCTTTGTGTTTTTACCTGATTCGCTACCAATTTTTTTACCCTTTCTCTCTACTCTCCCTTTCTCCTTATGATTTTCGCAGTTAATTCCCTTTTCGGGCAGGGGCAAGCCCTGCCCCTACATATCCTGTTTATCTGCGTTCATCTGTGTCCTAAAAAGAACCATTTTTCATAGGACACTTATTAGATAGATTCTGCAATCCTTAATCCCCATTTCTTGGCATTATCCATTTCAGGTTCAATATCTCCGTCAACCTTAAAACTTTCAACAACAATCTGAACACCGATCTCCTTAATTCTCTCTTCAATTAAATCTACCGCCGTGCAAAAAGAATCAGGATACATCCCGCTGTCTCCCGGTCCAAAGACCGCTGCTTTTTTCCCTGACAGAGAAATATTTTCCAGTTTTTCATAAAAATCAATGAAGTCATCCTGTAGTTCACCTATACCCCATGTAGAACATCCAAGCACAATTATATCATAATCAGTAAGCTCACTAACATCAGCATCAGTAACATTCTTTATCACAACTTCAGCTCCGCCGTCTTTAAGTCCGGAAGCAATACTTTTGGATAGTTCTTCCGTATTTCCTGTTGTTGACCCATAAATTACAAGTGCCTTTGCCATTTTTCCCTCCTTGTATAACAGACAGTATTGTGAAAAAACTTAACCATACTTAACCACAGAGAACACAGAGTTCTTGTTTTCTATCTCTCTCTGAGCTCTCTGCGACCTCTGCGGTTTATTCATATTTTTTACATAACCGAGATAGGTGTTTTAAGCTAATTTCCTACAATTTGATCCACTTTTTCTCCCGTTGCTTCACATATTATTGCCTGAGTAGGAATAAAGATAAAGTTGAAATCGTTTTCCTCTACTATCGTCGGCACAGGACCGCCAACACGCGCTGAAGCCATATTGAACTCTGTCGCGAACAGCTCGGCTGCTTCTGAACTCATAATAACATCTGCCAACCGGAGATGATAATCTGTTGGATTATCAGGAATTACCATAAAAGCCGGCCTGGCGATCGCACCATCTTCAGGCCAGATTACCCCTATTTTACCATCTCTTACTAACACATCGAGTAAGCTACCAACTCCTACTGCTACTGTTCCGTCCCTTACTGCTGCAGATACATCACGCCTTTTATCTTCTACCTCTGCATTTTCAACTAACCTGGTAAAATCTTTCTCACCAAGATGATAGTAAAATGCCATTGTTCCCCAACGACCCAGGCATCCTTTGGTAATAAGACCTATTGGCTGCTCAAAGTCAGCTAACTCTTTCCATGTAGAAGGTGCATCCTCTCGTGAGATCAAATCAGGGTTGTAGATAATAACATAAGCGTCAACCCAGACAAGGTGTACTTCCCCTAATGGATCGCACATTTCTGCAAATTCCTGGCGAACCGGATAGCGATCAGGAAACTCAGCAATGAATGGACGCGCCACCTCAAACTGCTGGTGAACCTCCTGGTGGTTGTGAGAAAAAAGTGTTCCACGCTCAATACTACCTCTTCTAATAGCAATAGCAAGATAGTCACGTAACTCATCTGAACACGAGGCATAAATAGAGACCGGCACATCAAACTGTTCTCTAACAAAGGCAGACATTGTATCACGAAAACCGCCACCAGAGGTCATATGAATGTGTCCAACTAGTGGCTGATCGTCGGGATGTAAGAAAACCAAGGCACCCACAACTATAGCAGATAGAAGAATAACAATGAATATCGTTTTCCCCTTTTTCCGTGCCATATTTCCCCCATTTTTCTTAAAAGACCACAAAATAGAACGCCAATACCTCAGTTTATACAAACATAGTTCCCTCTTAGTGCTGTGTTAATAAATGCCTGTATCTTTTTTGGGGCTAAATGCAGACTTTTCAGGAGGGACTTTCCAGTCCCGACATTATAGGGGTTAGAAAACCCCTCCTAATCCTCATTCCTCTTTATATTGGCTAAAGTACCCCAAATATCCTACAGTTCCGTTATGATTATGCCTACCTTTTTCATTATTATAACATAAGAAAATCAATTTGTCAAGAGAAAAGGAAGGCAGCGGTAACTATCTGATCAGTGTCATCCTCCTGGTCGTTGTGAAATTCTCTTTTTCCATCCTATAGAAATAGACACCACCTTTTACCTCGTTGCCATGCTCGTCTTTCCCATTCCAATAGAGAGTGTAAGAACCTGCCTTTTTATATGCATCAAACAGGGTAAGTATCTCCTGGCCCAGAATATTATAAATTCTTACGCTAACATACCCATCCTTGACAATATGGTAGTTGATAGCTGTCTCGTGACTAAATGGATTGGGATAGTTAGCCAGGTAGAAACTCTCTGGAAAAGTTTGTTCTTCCTCAATTCCTACTACGGGGGTAAATACTTCGTTTGCTCCGGTTCGGGCTCCCCCTACAACAAGTCCGCCGATAGCATAGATTTTTCCATTAGCCTCAACTGCCACAAGATGACTTCTTGCCGTTGGCATAGGGGTATCGGTTGACCAGGAGTCTCCTACTGGATCATATCTCTCAACTGTGTTTAACCAGTTTGTTCCGTCAAATCCTCCAATAACCCAGAATTCTCCGCCAACGGCCGATGCTGCAAGCCAGAACCTCGCTGTGGGCATAGGAGCTTTGGTTGTCCATGAGTCTGTAGCTGGATCATATACCTCAACAGTGGCCAAAGGGCTTGTTCCATCATGTCCTCCTATAACATATATCTTACCGTCTATCGCAACAGCCGTAAGATATGCCCTTGCTGTTGGCATAGGAGCCCTGGTTGTCCATGAGTCTGTAGCTGGATTGTATTCCTCTACTGTGTTTAGTGGTGAGGTTCCGCAGTGCCCTCCAATAACATATATCCTGCCATTAACTACACCACCAGAAATACCCATGCGAGCAGTAGGCATAGGAGACATGGTTGTCCATGAGTCAGTAACTGGATCATATTTAGTATTGAAGCTCCTGGGTTGTCCTGCTCTACGTCCTCCTATAACATATATCTTCCCACCAACTTCACGGGCTACAGCCCCACAACCTCTTCTCTCTGATAGGTTAGTTTTGGCTGACCACGAGTCGGTGATTGGATCATATTCTTCAGTTATTCTTGATCCACCACATCCACCAAAAACATAGATTCTTCCGTTAGCCTCAGCAGCTGATGGTGCCTTTCTTGTCGTGGGTATAGATGATTTTACCTCCCATGTGCCTGCCTCGGCTATGGTCCAAACTGCACTGATACTTATCATGAGTACTTTCAGGTATCTATTACGCATCTTCTCCTCCTTCTGTTTTTTCAAAACACAAAAAAAAATCTCAACTGCCGTTTCATATACCCATAATACCCCCTTTTTAAAACCTCAGTATTGTCAAAAAACTAACCACAAAGGCACGAAGACACAAAGAACAGAAAGAATAAAGAAATAAAAACTTGGTATATCTCTAACTTTGAACCCTTGAACTTGGTGTCTCTGCCCTGTGTAATAACGATCTTGTGATTCATATTACACAGGGTGAATGTCTTGGTGGTGAATCCAGTAAAATCACTTATTTTTGACACTACCTAAAAACTCAATCCGATACCGACTAAAAACTCTCTTCCGGGCTTCTCCGCCAATGCCCATTCATAGTATTTTTTATCAAAGATATTATTTACTGATAGAGAGAAAGTAGCATTTTTGACAATGGACTTGTTAACTTTAATATGGGCAAGGAAGTAAGGATCTAATTCTTCAATTACTGGCTCGGGAGCCCTACCAGGACAGAGACCCGGTTCAATATGAAAGCCCAATCTTTCTCCAATATATTCACCCCTAAGGTTTATGTTCGTTCTATATTGTGGAATTTTCAACCCCAACTCCATATTCACCTTATGTACTGGGTTATAGAGAAGATCCTTTCCAGTCTCTTCATCTTTGGTATCAAGCCAGGTATATCCCAATCTTCCTGATAACCAATCACTAAACTGATTTGAGACCATAAGTTTCAATCCCTGGGTATGAACCCTGACAATGTTCTTGAAGCTATATACGGGATAAGGCATAAAATCATCACCTAATTTCCTTTCTCCCGTATCATATCTCTCTATCATATCTTTTATGTCGTTTCTGAAAAAAGAGAGCCTTGTCAGGAGATTTTCACCGATATTATATTCTATCCCTAATTGAGATCCAATTGATTTCTCTGGTTCCAGATCGGGATTTGCCCGCACCCAGAGATTTCTTCTAAGGTGCGTCTTTGTATACATGAAACATAATGGTGGGGCTCTGAATGCCCTTCCCACAGAACCCCTTATTCTAAAATCATCAGTTAATCTATAAAGCAGTCCTACAGCGGGATTAATCTCAACACCCCATCTATCGTGATGATCTATGCGGGTGCCCAGCAGTATGCCTAATGGATGAAGGTCTATCTCATTCTGGATAAAGAAAGAGTTAATGGTCTTAGACGCATCAAATCTAAAATGTTTGTGCTCCTCCTTGAGGTAGTGATAGCCCAGTGTAAGAAGATGCCGATTTTTGACCAACCGGTTATACTTCAGTTCCGCCTCGTAGAGATTGTTGTAGACATCTGTCTCTATATCTCTATCCCCTCCCCTTAACCAAAAACGATGGTGTCTAAACCAGGATGCCCTTAGGTTCAGAGTAGAAAACGCACATAGATGCCATTCCAGTAATGAATTAAGGGTATATCTCTCCTGCTCCAGTGGGTCTATTGTCTGTTCTCGTCTGAAATAACCTGGCTTCAGGGACAACTTAAATATAGGAGCAATCTCGTATCCCAAACTTGCTTGAAATCCCTCGTCCTTAAACTTATCAAATTTTGGGTCCATACCATCAGATTCTCTACGGGTATAGCTCAAGAGGTATCCAAATCTACTTATGTTAGTCCCATGGCTTATTCTGTAGGTTCTGGTATTATATGTTCCCAAGGAAACGGAAGCCGAACCGATGGGTTTTTCTGGCACTGCTCTGCTAATGATATTAATCACTCCGGATACTGCATCACTTCCATAAAGAGAAGATGCGGGACCTTTGATTATCTCCACCCTTTCTATCATCTCCACAGGATACTGGGAGAGGTCAACGGAACGTTTGGCGCCTCCACGAAGCTTTTGACCGTCCAATAGAACCAGGGCATATTGTGGATCAAGTCCCTGAAGTTTGACTGCCTCTCTTGCCCATCCAAAACTTCTCTGGGCATCTATCCCGGTAAGATACCTCACTGCCTGGGCAGCCGTCTCAATATTTGCCAGGTTCATCTCTTCTCTCGTGACTACATGCGCTGATACCGGAATGTCACTGAGAATATGCTCTGTTCGTGTTGCCGTAATAATAATTTCTCCCATTGGAATCACAGTTGGATACAGTTCGAAGTTGAGAACAGAGACCTTATTAGCAGCAACCTCAATCGTCTTAATCACTGCCTTATATCCAATCATAGATGCTATAACTAGATACCTTCCAATCGGAACTTCAGAAATAATGTAATGTCCCTCTTTGTCTGCTGAGCTTCCCAGCGTGGTTCCTCTCAGGATTATATTTACCAGTGGAAGCGGGACACCAGTCTGTTTATTTACGACCTTTCCAGCGATGCTACCAGTTCCACTCGTTGCAGATGTCGCAGTGGAGAGAACCGTTAAATTACCTATAATGAAAACCAACACCATTATTACCCATCTCCTGGGCATATTAACCTCCTTTTTTTTTAACCACAAAGGCACGAAGGCACAAAGAACACAAAGAATAAACCCAGAATATGCATTAACCACAGATTACACAGATTTTCACAGATTGTATAAGAAT
>CAYRBN010000081.1:0-234 GCA_964422625.1 uncultured bacterium
AGTCTTGGGTTCAATAAAAAGAGTAGCTTGGCTACCTGTATAATAGTCGGTTTGGGCACTATCGTCTTTCCATATTCAAAACAGGCATGGTCTGAGCCTACAGTAGGGCTTTTACTTATAATCAGCCTTCTGGTGTTCAATAAGTATATAAAAAGACCTGGAGTGATTAAGGCATTTTTTATTGGTGTTATCATTGGACTTTCTGGAACTTTTAGACACGAAACAATAATCTTG
>CAYRBN010000081.1:244-7109 GCA_964422625.1 uncultured bacterium
TCCTTCTTTTATTGTTGCAATTTTAATAGTGCCAAAAGATATTGGAACGAGGAGCAGATTAGTCCATCTTCTGTTCTTTTCCCTTGGGATTATGATTTTCTGGTCATTTAATCTTCTTTATAACTATGCACGGTATGGAAACATTTTTACTACAGGATATCCTGCTGTTGTATCTGCGCTTACCACACCTAGCGCCTATTCTGGTATAAGGTTCTTAGGAGGATTGGGACGGCTCTTATTCAGTTTAAGCAAGAGCGTTATTATTTTCTCTGTCCCCATCATACTATTTTTTTTCTCTATTAGACGGTTTTATTCACAGAACAGAGCATTTACACTGGTGCTGGTTTCTATAATTATTATGGTAGTTACATTCTTCTCTTTTGTGGGAGGATCTAGCTGGGCGTGGGGGGAGAGATATCTGGTATATATAGTTCCTCTTTTTCTGGTTCCAGTAGTAGCTTTGATTCAAAATTCTTCCAGGTGGGTTAAGAGATTGATCTGGACAACATTTGTTCTTGGATTTTTGATCAATCTGTTGGGTGTTTCTGTTTCCCATACGGTTGTTATGGGAAAGATACTGGAAGAACATGGAGAGGATGTACTTATAGAATCATATTCTGCAGTTTTTCCTCCGCCTGTGTCCAGTACGCTTTTTGTAGCCAGCAGAGAGTTTTTACACTATATCAGAGGCAGTAATCTTATGCGTTGTGCTGGTCCTACAGATAGAGAGATAAGATACAACACATTTGATTTCTGGTTTACCCTTGCATATTTTAGGGGAATGCCAATAATTATGATTATTGCTGGTCTTGTCTCTGGTCTTGGCATCCTCTGCTTTGCTGTTTGGAAGTTGCGAGAATCTCTAGAAAAAGCTGAAGATTAAAGGGTGGAAATTGCATCTTCATAGAATAGAAGAGGGTAGATATGGCTAATAATAGCAAGGAATTAGAACGAGAGTTTTTTGATAGGCTTGCAAAAAAAATAGAAACAGTAGAGCCCTCCAGAGTGTTAGACATATATACCCGTTGTGCATTTGGGGTGCTTAAAAACCTGAAGGGGAAGAGGGTGCTTGATTTAGGATGTGGAGATGGGAAATCTACTCATCCCCTTGCAGAGAAGGCAGAGTCTGTTATTGGTATAGACATCTCTCTTTTGATGTTGAAACAGGCTTCTAAAAGAGGTAAAAGGAGCAATCTTCTGCTTGCAAGAATGGTGTGTGAAGAGATGGGGTTTAAAGACGAATGTTTTGATATAGTATTTGGTGGATATATACTTCATCATTTAGATTTTTCTCTTGCCACCAAGGAGATTTATCGTGTTCTTAAAAAGGGCGGAACAGGGGTATTTGTTGAAAATTTTGCCTTTAATCCAATTCTCAGGTTTTTCCGTAAAAACTTTACCGGGAGATTCGGTATACCGAGATATGGAACTAAAGATGAACACCCTCTTACATACAGGGATGTAAGACTTGCAAAATCTCTGTTTAAGAGAGTAGAAATCGTAAATCCAGATTTGAACTTTATAAAACTTTTTGACCGTCAAATATTTAGATATCAGTGCCCTTTTATCTCAAGGTTCTGCGAGCTGTTTGATAAATGGCTCTGGCATTCATTCAAGGGCTTGAGGAGATTTTCATATACACAGGTAATGATAGTAAGAAAAAAGTAGAGAGATAGTTATGAAAAGAGTTTTGCTGATAACACCTGATTTTCCACCATCTAAAGGGGGGATACAATCACTATTATGGGATATAGCATGCAATATCAAAAAATTGAGTATAACCGTAATAACTCCGCATAGATATAAAGACAGAGATTTTGACGAAAGGGCAGGTATAAGAGTTATACGAACACATCCCAATAAGATAATCTTTTTGATTCAGTCAATTCTTTTTACTCTATTTCTCTGTCCAGATATTGTAATCTGTGGCCATATAATCTCTGCACCAGTAGGACTACTTGCAAAAGGGTTATTTAATAAGCCCTATATTGTCTATACTTATGCACTTGAGATAATGGCAGAAAGACGGAAGAACATAGTCTCTTTTTTTCTCAAACACGCAGAAAAGATTATCACCATAAGTGCCTTTACGAAAAATAGACTTGTCTATCTTGGGGTAAAGAAAGTTAGAATTAAGATTATCCATCCATCTGTGGATATTTATAGGTTTAGACCCGATATTGATACTGGGTTACTGAGAAGTAGGCTCAACCTCAATAATAAGAAGGTTCTTCTCACAGTTGCAAGGATGGCAAAAAATGAGAGATACAAGGGACAGGATAGTGTGATAGATGTTCTGTTAGATGTTTTGAAGAAATGTCCTGATACTATTTATCTCATTATAGGTGGAGGAGATGATAAGGAGAGGTTAAAGAAACTTGCCAGGGATAAGGGGGTAGGGGAGAGGGTGATTTTTTTGGAGGATATAAAAGATGAAGAACTTTCTTTGTTCTATTGTTTATGTGATATATTTGTTATGCCATCAAAGGAGATTCATACAAAGGATGGGGTAAAGGCTGAGGGGTTTGGGATTGGCTTTCTTGAGGCAGGAGCCTGTGGAAAGCCTGTGATAGGCGGAAGGAGTGGGGGTATTCCAGATGCAGTGATAGATGGCAAGACAGGGATTCTTGTTGACTCGGAGAACCCACTGGAATTGCGAGACGCTACAATAAAATTGCTTAAAAATAGTTCTTTGAGAAGAGAGATGGGAGACAATGCAAGGAGAAGAATAGAGGAGAAGTTTACACTTCAGAGGATAATAGAGCAGACAGAGAGGGTCTTTCTCTCTGTTATTTCTCACAATAGTCTCTTTGCGTAGATGCCGAGAGATTTTCTTTGACAGGATTAACAGGATTTATATTAGATCTATACTACTATACAGTGTCATCGGGAGTTTCCTCTTGATGTGGAAGAGGGCTTCTGCCCTCGATATGTAGGGGGGCAGGGCTTGCCCCTGTCCGATCGATGGACAACCACAAGGGTTGTCCCTACCCTGCTGCTACTCAAGCCCAGAAGACTTTCCCATATATGAGTATGTGTCAGGAGGTAACTCCTGACACCACGATTAGATAAAAATCCTGTTAATCCTGTCAAAAGATTTTTCTTGACAAATCGGCTAAAAGAGGATATAATAAATCTATGAAAGTATCTGTTGTGATACCTGTATATGATGAAGAAGCGACAATAGAGAATGTGATTGATGGCGTAAAGAATGCTCTCACAGACTGGGATTACGAAGTAATTATTGTGGATGATTTCTCTTGTGACTCAACTTATGAGATACTTAAGAACAAAAATGAGATTAAATTAATAAGGCATATTGAAAACAAAGGTGTTGGGATGGCAAGAAAGAGAGGAATACTGGAGGCAACAGGTGATGTAATTGTTATGCTTGATGGTGATGGCACATATCCCGCAGAGGAAATTCCACATTTACTTCAGTTTATTCCAGAATATGATATGGTGGTTGGTGCAAGAAAAATCGAATCAGGCACCAGAAAAATTTTAAGAACACTTGCAAAGAAATTTATAAAAAAGATAGCTGAATATATTACGGGGAAAAAGATACCAGACCTTAATTCCGGTATGAGGGTATTCAAAAAAAGTGTTGCGGTGAGATTTCTTGGTCTCCTGCCAGATGGACATTCCTGGGTCTCTACCCAGACAATTGCATTCCTGTCGGATAAATATGATGTGAAGTATGTTCCAATAGACTACTATAAAAGAGAAGGAGGAAAATCTTCATTCCATCCAATCGCTGATACTCTATCCTTTTTTCTGCTTGTGTTCAGAACAGTGCTCTATTTTAATCCACTCAAGGTGTTTCTACCTATTGCGAGTCTAATCATTGTAGGCGGTGTTATAAGAACGATATATAATGCGAGAATCTTACACAGGATAAAGGAATCGGATATCATAATACTTATGATAGGTATGTTTGCTTTTATAATTGGCTTTATCGCTGACCTTATAGTAAAGACACATAAAAAAGATTATTACAGATAAAAGTTAACTGTTAACTTTTTTAAGGGATAGGGTTTTAGTAGAGGAAGTTCGATTAATCCATTGTCAGCATTTTTTTGATAATTTACTGACCAGTTTCTCTGCTGCTATTGCTGCGAGTGTTCCTTCTCCAACCGCAGTGGAGACTTGACGAATATCCTTGGAACGGATATCACCAACAGCAAATATACCTGCTACGGAAGTCTCCATCTTTTCATTGGTTACTACAAAACCTTGTTGGTCAAGTTCTACAACATCTGTCAAGAAATCTGAGTTTGGCATAAGACCAACATAGATAAATACTCCAGAGACCGATATTTCTACCTCTTTTCCATTATTAAGATTCTCTAACACCAATGATCTGACCAGCTCATCGCCAGTTATCCTTACCAGCCTGTGATTCAGAAGAAAACTTACATTTTTCTGTTTTTTCAGTCTCTCCTCAACGATCTTCTCTCCTGCAACATAGGGTCTGTATGCTATAAATGTAATGCTCTTTACAAATTTAAGTAGATACTCCCCTTCCTGCAGTCCCGCGTTTCCACATCCAACAATCGCCACATCTTTGTCCTTGAAGATAGGTCCATCGCAGGTTGCACAGTAAGAGAGACCCCTGCCGTGAAACTTTGCCTCGCCAGGGACACCTAATTTTTTAGGATTGGTTCCCGATGCCACTATGACCGAAGTCCCAAAATATCTGCCCTCTGTTGTGATTACCTCTATCTGTCCACTCAGAGGTCTGATATCCTGAACAGGTTCAAATTCCTTTATTTCAGTTCCAAACTTCTCTGACTGGGATTTCATTCTCTCAAGTAGTTCCATTCCACTTATACCATCAGGAAAACCCGGGTAGTTTTCCAACTTATCAGTAGTTGCAGCAAGCCCACCTGTAATGTTTTTCTCTAAAATTAGGGTCTTAAGTCTTGCTCTTGAACTATATATAGCCGCGGTCAGTCCAGCCGGTCCTCCTCCTATGATTATCACATCATAAACCATAAATCGTCGCTTCGCTCCATTGCAAAATGAAAATTGCAAAGTACAAATTTATGTAACAGATAGAGCGGCTTGCTCCACTGCGCCTAACTTCTATGAGACAACACACTAATCGCTCTTAATATCAAGAAGTTATAGAAGCAAGTAGTAGTAGATATTTAGTGTCCGGTGAATAATTCGTTTTTTGCGTAGCTAAAGCTACGCTACTACACGGGATGGATATCCAAAGCTAATGTAGTAGCGGATCTTTAGATCCGCCCCAAAAAGGAATATCGCTATTGATTGTGGTTTTAGCATTTTTTCACCGGTAACTATTTAGACCCGCAAACAAAAAAAAATCCTGTTAATCCTGTCAGATTGATCTTCTTCTCAGGTATAGTGTTATAACAGATAGGACAAAGATACCTATAGATATTATCTGGTTGTAGGTAAGATTGAGAAATAGATAAGTTGGAGCGGGATAGTATCTTATAAAATCTATTAAGAATCTAGATAGCCCATAGGGGAGAAAAAACCATAAAAGAAGTTCACCAGTAAATCTCTTCCTCTTTTCTAAGATGAGAAGAAGTCCAAATATGCAAAACCCTATAAGAGATGAGTAGATCTGCGTTGGATGAACTCTTACTCCAACACCTAACTCCCATGCGGGAAAGGAATCTGGAGGAAAGATGATCCCAAAATTTGATGGTCTTCCAAAACAACAGCCATTCAAAAAACATCCAATCCTGGCTAGCCCAATTCCAAGAGCAACTGAGGGTATCACTATATCAGACAGTTTGCCGAAAGACAGTTTCTTGCTCTTTATCCAGATTGCACTTAGAATAAAGGCGAGAATTAATCCGCCATAAAATGTGAGTCCCCCATCCCATACATGTAATGCCCTCCACCACTCTCCACCAAAATCATCTAAATGGGTGAACACAAAGAATGCGCGAGACCCTAAAATCGCACCAATGAGAATAAGGAAAGAGAGATCACCGATAGTATTCTTTGAAACACCATATCTTATACCCCTTCTCTGTGCAAGAATAATCCCTGCAATGAATGCAATAGAAAGCATCACACCATAAGAGGTGATGGTAATCCCAGCAAAATTAAAAATAACAGGAAACATATAGTCTATGCAAAATGCCTGTTTTTAGAACGCAGATTTCCACAGATTATTAAGATTCTTTTTTCTGCAATTTTCATTTTTCAATAGAGCGAAGCGACTTTCCCTATCCTGTTCTTCTGCGTCCTATCGCCCCTTCACTCCATCACCCCCTCTCCCTGTCTCCCTGTCTCCCCTTGACACTGCCCTTATGGATAAAAGGAAGAAGTGGTAGTAATTTGCCTTCTTTCTTTATCTGTTCCACCTGTTCCCGTCCCAGTAGCAACGCCAGCCAGTATATAAAGAACCCAATACATAGACCAATAAGATACCAACTGGTCTGTTCGCTCCCTGCTACCCAGTCCAATATGAGTGAGCCCAGTAATACACCTACAATAGCCCCCAGATCCCCGATGCCTGCCTTCTGATCTCGCCGAACAAGGTAGTGGGTTAAAAACCCCAATAACACTCCAAATGCTAATCCTCCCCAATGAGCCACCCCCATAAATTACCTCCTTTCTGACAGGCTATTCTATGGAATTATATCATAGAAACTAAAATAAGTCAAGGAAAATCTCTCTTGTTCAGTTAAATAAAAATCAAAGGCATTTAACAGTTTAGATCTTAAAGTTTGGAGTTTGGACATTTTTTTCTTTTGCGTAGCTAAAGCTACGCTACTACACGGAATGGATATCCAAATCTAATGTAGTAGCGGATCTTTAGATCCGCCCCAAAAAGGAATATGGGTATTGATCGTAGTTTTGGCAATTTTCACCGGTA